>CAYMGK010000095.1:0-7321 GCA_964389965.1 uncultured Clostridia bacterium
GCACCGAGAGCTGCCTGCCAAGTGAGTCCTACACTACCTACTAATACATATGCAAAATATGCGTTTAAACCCATCCCTGAAGCCAAAGCAAAGGGATAGTTAGCATAGACACCCATAATAAGTGTAGTTAAAGCTGCGGCCAAAGCAGTCGCCATAAAGACTGCCCCTTTATCCATCCCTGCATCCCCAAGAATAATTGGGTTAACAAAAAGAATGTAGGCCATTGTTACAAATGTGGTTATACCTGCAAGGACCTCCGTTTTAACATTTGTGCCATTTTCTTTTAAGTTGAAAAATTTCTCTAGTTGAATATTTGCTTCACTTGAAATTGAAATCTCCTCCTCATAAATGGTGCTCCCTTTTATTATACCTTTAGTTTATTTATGTAATCCCTCCTTTACATTGATGTAAAAACAAAAAACCCCGGGGAAACAGGGCGACCTAAAAGGAAAGACTCAACCATCCACAAATGTGCCGAAACACCACGGAATGATGATTTCCTAAAAAGCACCCGATTAAACGGGGAATACTTAATCCCCTGTAGCCTGTGGTGTTTTACGGACACCTGGTAGATACTTTCGGACCATATTCCCGAAATTATACAGGGCTTAAAATATTACTTGTCTTTGAGAATATTTTAACAAAGTAGGTATGGCTTGTCAACTAAAAAACAGCCTTGTAGTGAAGTCAAACATATGTGACACAGGCCCCTTAAAAACTAACCTCAGGATAGTGCCGTGGTTTATACAATTGCCAATTATATATTAGGCTGCGTTTTTTGAAAAGTAATTTTCAACCATTTCATTTGGTGTTTTAAAGTCCAGAACTTCCCTAATATTATTTACTATATAAATTGCTATGTATCCAAGTGCATGTGAAATGCGTCACATTTGTGTATAGTAATACATTAGACACTTTTTTTAAAATCCGGTTTAAATGACCTTAAAATAATGCAGTAAAAAATCTACGATCCTGTTCGAGGCATAACCATCTCCGTAGGGATTTATTGCCTTTGCCATCTTAACGTATTCGGTTTTATTTAATATAAGTTTCTTGCCTTCTTCATAAACAGTATTTTGATCAGTTCCAACTATTTTAACTGTGCCTGATTTCACTGCTTCCGGGCGTTCAGTTTCATGTCTTAAGACAAGTACCGGCTTTCCCAAGGATGGAGCTTCTTCTTGGAGACCACCGGAATCTGTCATTACCATATAACTGCGGGCCATAAGGTTGTGCATTTCATCTGTATTCAAAGGATCAAGGAGGATAATCCTTTTATGGTTATTTAGAATATCAAAAACTACTTCCCTTACTGCAGGATTTAGGTGTACCGGGTATACTACTTTGATCTCGGGAAAATCATCCACTAATTTTCTAATAGCATAACAGATGTCTTTCAAAGGTTTGCCTAGGTTTTCCCTCCGGTGTGCTGTCAGTAAAACTACTTTTTCATCTTCATAATTTATACTGTTTAAAGCATCTGTAAAAAAGGTAAAATCCCGTTTTACTGTAATCTTTAAAGCATCTATTACTGTATTGCCTGTAATAATAATGTTTTTAGGATGCACCCCTTCTTTTACGAGATTGTTTTTGGCAGTTGTAGTAGGTGCAAAATGCACATCAGCTAATGTGCCTGTGAGTTTACGATTCATTTCCTCTGGGAAGGGTAGCCATTTGTTGTGGGTTCTAAGTCCGGCTTCAACATGCCCTATTTCTATCCCTTTATAAAAAGCCGCAAGTGCGGCTACAAAAGTAGTCGTAGTATCTCCGTGGACTAACACCATATCGGGCTTAAAATCATTAAGAACATCTTCCATACCTAATAATGCCTTAGTTGTAATGCCAAATAAAGTTTGTCTTTCTGTCATGATATTCAAATCATAGTTGACCTGTATATGAAAAAGGCTCAACACCTGATCCAGCATTTCGCGATGTTGAGCTGTGACAGCAACTTTACATTGAAAAACATCTTTTTCTTTAAGCTTTTGTATCAGTGGTGCCATTTTTATGGCTTCCGGTCTTGTGCCGAAAACTGATAGAATTTTAATTTTATTCAATGGCCCCTACCCCTTTACATTTCATGTGTGGATTTCTTCTCCTCTAGAACTATGTTTAAATACCTTACTGAAATTAATAACATAGTGATCACAAAGGCAAGTGCAATAATGGCTTGCTTAAACCCAATTCTCGCCATGACTACTGAGCATACACCTAGAGAAATACTAATAATGTACATATAAAGCACAGCCTGTCTTTGAGTCAAACCTATAGCCAAAAGCCTATGGTGAACATGACCCTTATCGGCTTCCATTAAAGGTTTGCCATTTATAAACCTACGAAAAATCGCATATGTTGTGTCAAAAATAGGAAGGCCCAGTGCAAGTATTGGCACAATCAATGCTATGGCAGTGGCACTTTTAACAGTGCCCTCAATAGCTTGTGCCGCCAAAACAAAACCTAGAAACATAGCACCGGTATCACCCATGAATATTTTGGCCGGATTAAAATTATACGGTAAAAAACCTACGGCTGAACCGGCCAAAAGTGCCATTACAAGTGCACTATTAGTCTGGCTCAAACTTAAATTCACAAGCATAATTGTAAAAGCTGCGATAGCGGCAACCCCAGCCGCTAAACCATCAAGTCCGTCAATAAAGTTCAAAGTATTGGTAATTCCCACTACCCAAAATATAGTTGCAGGAATAGCATATTTACCTAAAATAAACATACCGCCAAGTGGATTTGTTATTAACTGGACTTTTATACCACAAGCCACTAGAATACCCGCCGCTGCGATTTGTCCTATTAGTTTTAATTTCGCCGATAAATTATAAATATCATCAATGATCCCTACAACTACAATAAGTGTAGCACCTAATAAAATGCCTTTCATTGATGTTTGTTTGAAAGACATAGTGAATAACCCGGCTACAACAAAAGCAATGTATATAGCAAGACCTCCCAGTCGGGGTGTTGGTTTTGTATGAACCCTACGTGCATCCCCGGGAAAATCAATAGCATCAACTTTCCAAGACAGTTTCATAATAACTGGTGTAACAAGAAAAGCCAACACCGTTGACATCAAAAAACCATATATGTACAGTGGCAATGGAATCGCTCCCTTTGAATGGTAGCTCTTAGACCATTTTATTTCAAAAATTAGGGTTTGTCAATTACTGCTTAGTAGCAGAAGTTGTAAAGTTCTCCCAGAAATAATGCCCGCCAATTTATTCATGACTTTGGTTTTGTTCTGTGGGTAGTAAAACCATCTCCACCCAAGGAGCGTCTTTGAACCAATCGTAATCAATAGGGTAGTCTTGGGCGAATACAACCCTTCTTATACCGGAATTAATTATGAGTTTTGAACACTCGGCACAAGGGCGAGCTGTGACATATAAAGTAGCATCTTTTCGTTCTTCCGGAGTACATTCAAGTAAGGCATTTACTTCAGCATGAATTGTTCGGACACAGTGGTTCCCCCTCATCATACATCCCACATCATCACAATGGGCCATTCCCGAAGGACTTCCATTGTATCCAGTCCCCTTTATCCTATTGTCTTTCACCACCACTGCTCCTACTTGAAGTCTCGGACATGTAGACCTACCCCTTACCTGAAAGGCTATATCCATAAAATACTCGTCCCAATCTTTTCGCATAGTAAGAACTCTCCTTTTAACTGTTCAAAACATCTATTATTTCATCTATAATTTGTCTCATTTTTTGTGAATTCTCTCCTGCTATTTGGTGCTGTTTTTTAGCTTCACTAACTTCTTTGTTTTTAATATGTAGTAATGCATGCCTTCCGGCCTCATGGATATTGGTATGATACTCATCAATGCTTGCCCACAAGTCTTTAATATCTTTGTCCTGTATTATTAGAGAATCATAAAAATGACCGAAAGCACATCTACCTCCATCAACCTGTAGTGGAATGATCTTGTTTTCTTCCACGGCTTCTCCCAATATATCCATCCAAAGGTTGTGCTGTCTTTTTGCATTTGTTAAAATTTCGGTTAACTCTTCTTTCGTAACTTCATTATTGTTTTCCAAAAATCTTTGATAATACTTCTTGTTTTCAGCCATGAAATTAGTATCTATATCATTTATTTCAGTCTTAATTGTTTCGAGATTTTCCACATTGCTTTCAAGTGTATTTATAACATAGACTATTTCCTCAGTTTCTGATGAAAGATGATTCATGGCATTACTAACTTCACTTGTCGCTGCACTGATTTGTTGAAAAGACGCCACAAATTTTTCTACATCGTCCTTAATGTTGTTGATTGAGTCGAAACTTTCTTCAACAGAGTCTTTAATAGTCCCCGATACCAGCGGAATTTGTTGCATCACTTCATTTGTGAGATTCATACTTTCAAGACTTTCAGCTGAATCCTTTTGGATTTCACTGGTAAAGACCTTGAATTTGTCTAAACTCTCTTTAGTACTATCTGCCAATTTTCGTATTTCTTCGGAAACCACGGCAAATCCTCTGCCTGCTTCCCCTGCTCGTGCCGCTTCAATACTTGCATTTAATGCAAGTAGATTTGTTTGATCTGCAATCTGCTCTATTACTTCAACTATATCTTCTATCTCCTTAAGATTATTCAGAAGTTTCGTCAGTGTTTTATTGACCACTTGGTTGCTTTCCGTCACTTTACCACATACTTCTCCCATTAATCCAACACTTTCTATATTCTTTTCATTATTTTCGACAATATGCTCAATATTACTTAAAATTTCATCTATACTCTTCACATTATCGTTTATAGCCTGATCGATTTCGTCCATGGTAGCCGTAGTTTCTTCCACAAAAGCCAAAGTACCTTCTGACTGCAATCCAAGTTTGTTCATAATTGCTTCTATTTGGTCCATTAAATATTTTATGTCCACTTCCATTTTCCCTAAAGTAGCACTTAGAGAAATGGTCTTTAATAACATCTCCCGTGCATCTTCTTTTATGTTATTGAGATCATTTAGTTTTTCAAATACTTTTTTTACTTTTGTACTTTTCGTAGCTATTTGCCGATCATCGATAATCGCATCCATAATTTTATCCGTATTATTAAAAAACATCTGTACCCCTCCCATAAAAGTATTTTTGAGTTCAGTAAGGTTAATACCTTGACCAATATTTTAGCATAAGTTGTCAGATACATGCAAACAAATCTTTTGAATTTGTCTAAAAATGTGTGTGGATCAAAACTGTTAAAGTCTAATACTAATATACAGCAAAATAGTTCTTGATCGGCCAAATATAAAAATTACGGCTACCCGAAATAGGATAGCCGTAATTTTTACAAGCCCTTTTATTTATATTTTAAGTATTGACTTTTTTATCTGTATAAAGGGGAAAGTCATCACAAAGCGTTTTTATTGTTTTGGCGATTTTTGTTTTTATATGTTCATCTTGACCATTGCTAAGTGCCCGGTCAATAAGCTCAGCAATCGTTTCCATCTCCTGTTCTTTCATCCCGCGGGATGTGAGGGCCGGTGTCCCTATACGTATACCACTAGTGATATTAGGACTTTCGGGGTCATAAGGTATGGCATTTTTATTTACTGTAATACCCACTTCATCTAAAAGGCGCTCTGCCTCTTTTCCTGTTAGGTCTTTACTTCTGACATCAAGTAGTATCATATGGTTATCAGTGCCCCCAGATACTAGATCATATCCTTTACCTAAAAGCGCCTTGGCTAGGGCTTTTGCATTGCTTACTATTTGGTGTTGATATTTGACAAATCCATCTGTTGACGCTTCCTTTAAACACACGGCTTTCGCGGCAATCACATGCATTAGCGGCCCCCCTTGGGTTCCGGGGAAAATAGCCCTATCTATAGCCTTTGCGTATTCTGCTTTGCAAAATATCATCCCACCTCTGGGACCTCGTAAAGTCTTGTGTGTTGTTGTTGTAACAAAATCACATACCGGTACAGGGTTCGGGTGCAGTCCTGCCGCAACAAGTCCGGCTATATGAGCCATATCTGCCATCACATATGCACCGACCTTTTCGGCAATTTTAGCAATTCGTTCAAAGTCAATAATTCTTGGGTACGCACTTGCCCCCGACACTATCATTTTGGGCTTATGCTTTTGTGCCAAATCTTCCAATTGATCATAGTCAATATAACCAGTTTCTTTGGATACTCCATATGGAATAAACTTAAAGTATTTTCCCGATATGTTTACAGGACTGCCATGTGTAAGGTGACCACCATGTGCTAGATTCATCCCCAAAACTTTGTCACCATAATTAAGATACGCAAAATAAACACCCATATTGGCTTGGGATCCGGAATGGGGCTGTACATTGGCATGTTCAGCAGAAAACAGTTTTTTTGCCCTCTCTCTTGCGATATTTTCCGCAATGTCCACAAACTCGCAGCCACCATAATATCGCCTTCCGGGATAACCTTCAGCATATTTATTTGTTAGCACTGAACTCTGTGCAGCCATAACAGCTTCACTTGTAAAGTTTTCAGAAGCAATCATCTCTAGCTTGTATTTTTGCCGGTTCGTTTCTTTCTCTATAGCTAAAGCTATATCCGGATCCACTGTTTTAAGTATATCCATTACAAACACCTCTTTTTCTATCCTTCAGAGCGGTTAAAGACTGTTGTCTATTCACTCCGGGAAAGTATTTGTTCACCTGTTGTTTTCATATTCGATTATTTTCTTTACTCTGCGCTCATGTCGATTTCCTTCAAATTCACTGTCAAGCCATTCCTTTATAATCATTGCTGCAAGACCCGGTCCTATAATTCTACCACCCATTGTCAAGACATTTGCATTATTATGCTGTTTTGACATGCGTGCTGAAAAAACATCGTGACAAAGTGCGGCCCGAATCCCTTTGACTTTATTTGCAGCTATACATACACCTATTCCCGTGCCACAAATAATTATACCATTTTTAAATTCACCTTGTGCAACAGCTTCGGCACAGGGAATAGCAATATCCGGATAGTCCATAGAATCGGTGGAAAATGTCCCAAAATCTTTGTAACCAATTTGGTTTTTTTCAAGATATTCAATGATCGCTTTTTTTAAATCATAACCACCATGGTCACTAGCTATAGCTACAGTCAATTTTCTTCCCCCTGTTAATGATTTCTCGTTAATTATATACCTAATTAGTGGTTGTTGTCCAGTTATTTTAACTTTACTTGGTTTATAGTGTGTAGAGAAGTCAAACATGTGTGACACAGGCCCCCGAAAAACTAACCTCAGGATAGTGCTGTGGTTTATAGTGTAGAAAAAGCAGTGTATACAGATTTTTTTACTTCCTTTAGGAAGTAAAAAGGTCCGTCTACACTGCTT
>CAYMGK010000096.1:0-7266 GCA_964389965.1 uncultured Clostridia bacterium
GGGGAATCGCTGTAATTGATGAGATTTCCGGGGACAATATGCGAGTTAGAAAAGATGGCAAAGGGGTTATGCAAAAGGAATTTTGTCATATTATATGTGGATAAGGAATACATTGTGATTAAAAGTGGGTAGCAGGTGTGGTATGCTACCCACTTTTGGTTATTTTATTAATGTTTTAGGGCTTGGAGCCTTAACTACGAAAAATTCTAAGACTTCATCATAGCTATTGTAAACATTCATTTTAGTTTTGTTGGGGATTGTTATAATACTGCCTGCAGGATAATTGTGTTCTTCCTGTTCGCCCAATTGTAATGAGATACTGCCCCGGATTACAATCATATACACATTGGAATTTGAATAGTGTTGAGGAAGCGCATCACCTTTTGGCAATACCATGTGGTTTATATCTAAATTGTCATCAGATATAATCCTCTCAATGGTCTTCGTGTCTGCGAGCTTAAAAGAAAATTTCTTTTCTACCATGAAAATACCACCTTTCATTTTTTTGTATATGTTAATCAAAATATGTTATTATAACCGTAGTTTTCCCTTTAGAATCTATCATAAAATCATTATTAGCTAGTGAGGTGCTTAGCAATGAAAACGATACTATGTTATGGTGATTCAAATACTTGGGGGTATAATCCTGACGGCACAGGTAGATACCCGAAACATATACGCTGGACAAGTGTATTGCAAAGTGAACTTGGAGACAGTTATGATGTCATTTCCGAAGGACTAAACGGCAGGACCACCGTTTGGGATGATCCTGTCAAAGGTGAGTATAGAAATGGAAAGACATACCTACTGCCATGTTTACATACACACAAGCCCATAGACCTTGTAATACTCTTCTTAGGTAGCAATGATTTAAAGGACCGATATAGTGTAAATTCATATGAAATAGCACAAAGTGTTGAAATGCTAATACAAATTATAAAAAAGAGTGAAACTGGTCCTAATATGAGTCAACCGGAGACCCTCGTTATAATACCACCTCCCACATTAATTACAAAGGAAATGAGGGAATTTGACTATTTGATTCCGGACATTGAAAAATCAGTTGAAAAAAGCAAACAATTTTCCAAAGTATTCCCGGAAATCCTAAAGGGCCAGTGCCATTTAATAGATTCATCAAAGCTAATTAAGACAAGTAAAGTGGATGGCATGCACTTGGATCCAGAAAGCCACGCTATTTTGGGAAGGGAAGTTGCAAAGTACATAAAGCAGCATATAAATCTCTAGGCCCAGGACTGAATTATTTCAATTACATACTTTGACCCCTGTTTAAATTTCCACTATGTAAAGCCCTCTTATTCTAAGAAAAATTCAGGGTCCCAGTACATACCGGGATTGTGGGCAATTTAGCTGTGGCCTTACAAGTGCCCGACAGCGTGTGTTCTGCACGCTGTCCCCGCACTGTTTGCTCTACTTGCCTTTATTGTTCCTCTATGAATTTACCTGCTTCAACGGCGGCGATGGCGCCATCTGATACGGCTGTTACTACTTGACGTAGGGGTTTCTTGCGTATATCGCCGGCGGCAAAAAGGCCCGGCACTTCAGTCATCATGTGATCGTCAGTGACAATATATCCTAGCTCATCTAGCTGTATCAAATCTCTCAAAAAACCAGTATTTGGTGTATAACCTATTGCTATAAAAATGCCATTTACAAAAAGAGAACTTGTCTCATTGGTTTTCACATTTTTTACAACAACTTCTTCTACAGCATTTTTACCCTTCACTTCATGTAATACAGAATCCCAGACAAATTTTATTTTTTTGTTATCAAAGGCACGTTCTTGTAAGATTTTTGTTGCCCTAAGTTCACTGCGCCTGTGAATTACATGAATGCTTTTGACAAAACGAGTTAAAAACAAGGCTTCCTCTATAGCTGTATCACCACCACCGACCACGGCTATGGATTTGTTTGTAAAAAAGGCCCCATCACATGTGGCACAGTAGGAAACCCCCCGGCCCGTAAATTCTTTTTCACCTTTTACTCCCATCTTGCGAGGTTCTGCACCAGCTGCTATAATAACACTTCTCGCTTCAATATTTTCACTCCCAATATGAACAACAAATCCATGATCTTTTTTCTCGATATTATCTACACTGCCATTTAGGAATTTTGCGCCGAAATTTTCGGCTTGTGATTTGATTTCATTTGCCAATTCCAAACCGATAATCCCTTTGGCGAATCCCGGATAATTTTCAATATGATGTGTTATTGCGGCCTGGCCCCCTGGGAACATTTTTTCGATGATAATTGTGGATAGTTTTGCCCGGGCAGCATATAAGCCTGCGGAAAGACCAGCAGGTCCCGCACCGGCGATAGCAATGTCATAGACCATCTTTTCCCCGCCTTTCTTGGTAATTATCCTTAGTATATAATAATATATTCATACATTCAAAGCAAAAAAATGAAATGAGTTAGGAATAGTTATTGCATAATTATACGTCATAGTGTATAATTATAAATAAAATTGTAAAAGAGGCGGATTAAAATGTGCATAAAATCAAGGCAGCATACAAAAAACTGTTCAATGAAAGGAAGGGATCTTTTAACTATATACGACTTAACAAAACTTGAAATAGAGGAGATTTTTAAGAAAAGTGAAATCATAAAAGCAGTACATAACCTTGGTGCGGATTATAAGCCGCTCAAAGGCAAGACTTTAGGAATGTTATTTGAAAAGAATTCTACCAGGACCCGGGTTTCATTTGAAGTGGCTATGTGGCAGTTAGGCGGTCACGCCCTTTTCCTAAGCAGCAATGATATTCAGCTTAAAAGAGGAGAGACCATCCCGGATACTGCCCGAGTATTATCCAGATATTTAGACGGTATCATGATAAGGGCGTATTGTCACGATGATGTGGAGGTTCTGGCTAAATATGCGGATATACCGATAATAAATGGTTTGACTGATTATTGCCACCCATGCCAGGCCTTGGCAGACCTGTTTACAATTAGTGAAAAGAAGAAAAGGTTGCATGGTTTGAGACTGGCCTTTATCGGAGACGGCAATAATAATATGGCAAATTCCCTTATTTTCGGGTGTTCGAAAGTAGGTATTGATATTGTCATAGCCGCACCTAAGGAATTTTTCCCCGATAAGGAAGTAGTAGATAAGGCAAAAGCGGATGCAAGGATTAGCGGTTCAAAAATAATACTGACAGAAGATGTCCATGAAGCTGCAAAAAATGCCGACATTCTTTACACTGATGTATGGACTAGTATGGGGCAGGAAGAGGAGGCAGCCTACAGGAGAAAAATATTTGCCGATTACCAGATAAATCAAGGGCTCATTTCACTAGCGGCCAAAGATGTAATAGTAATGCATTGTCTACCTGCTCATCGAGGTGAGGAAATAACCCATGAAGCCATTGAAGGACCACATTCGGTAGTTTTTGATGAAGCAGAAAATCGTTTGCATGTCCAAAAAGCATTGCTGTCCATGATTATGACTTAAACAAGAACATGGAATGTACTTCTGGTGTGGTAGAACTTCAAAACAAGTAATTACACTATACGTTTTGTCAAAACACATCATTGTTTATAGAACTACACTTATCATTTCCCGGGAAATGATATGGTTTTTTGAGTATATACTGTAGCCGGCGAATAAGGTATTTTACCGGCTATATCTCAACTCTTTTATGAAGACATCTATAATTTCCAAGGCCAGTTGGCCTTTAACTGCTTTTATTACAAGGTCAGATTTCTTTAAAATGTCAGGGATTTTATCGGATATGGATTCGGATGTTAAGTGATAATTACAGATAACTGTATCTAGCAGCTCATCCAAATCATATATATGGAACTTCTCAATATCACAGGTCATTGCAGCTTTTTCCAGTATTCCTATAAGAATTTCTTTGTAAGAAGACTTTGGTTTTAATTCTAAAACCTCTAGGATTTTCGGCATGATTTTTTCAAGAAGGAGACGCCTAGGAGGAATGTTTTTCGGCAAACCCAAGATTTGTGCAAGCCTCAGTATAGATTTGACCCTAATATTCAAAAACAAATTCAAAAAATAGTCTTCAGAGTAGTTTGCAATGATGTAATAGGAGTTTCCGCTGTACTTTTTAATGACACTTAGTGTATCGTAATACCCTAAATTTAAATTGCGAAGGGCCCTTTCCTGAGAAAAGTCAAGGGTACCACCAAGGTCCTCTGACGGTTCAATTGTAATTAGATTTAGTTTCTCTGTATTTATTTTTCGGGTCCTTCCAATTCCATATAATCTAACAGCAATTATGTCCTTATAACCCTTTGCAGTTAAAAGCTTAAATGGCAAATTGTCGAAAAACCCCCCGTCTATGAATAACTTGCCGTCGATTTTATCCATTCTAAATATGGGTAGGTTTGCGCTAGCCATTAGGTAATCTATGAGCTTACCTTTTGGGATGTCCTCTATATAAAGTTCAATAGGTCTGAAACCGGTGAGTTCTACAGTGACAATTCCAAAATCTTTTCCTGAACTTCTTATTTTATCCTCCCTAATATTACGTTCTAAAAGTTGTCTAAGTGGTGTTACATCAAAACCACCATCTTTAAACAATTCAGCTACGGTTTTTGCGAGATGGCGAAAGTCTTCAGGTAAAACCCCACCCTCTTTTATTTTAAATATAATTTCATCATCGACTTTAAGGATTTTACTAAAGGACATATCCCTCCAGACTTCATAAGCCATATCAAAATCGCCCTGGACAATCATGGCACCATTAAGGGCTCCTACTGAAGTCCCTGCCACACTTTTTACTTCCATACCAAGTTCTCTAAGAGCTTTCCATGCCCCTATTTGATATGCTCCTCTAGCACCACCACCCTCTAGGACAAGACCCAACATATTCATTACCCCCAAGATGAAACAAAGGAATCGCTTTTCATAATACTGTTGACTTAAGTAAATTATAGTATATTTTAAAAAGAAAGGAAACTAAAATGGAGTCCTTATTCAAGGGAAACAAGTGGGATACGGGGGCGGATATATGATATTAACATTTTTGCCTTTGGACATAATATAGGTGTAAAAATGATTCGGTATTTAAGAAGGAAGGTTTTAAGTTGACTGAACATATAAAAACAGCAAACAGGTTAATTAATGAGAAATCACCATACCTGCTACAACATGCCTACAACCCCATAGATTGGTTTCCTTGGTGCCAGGAAGCATTTATTAAGGCCAAGACCGAGGATAAACCCGTATTTTTGTCCATAGGATATTCCACTTGCCATTGGTGCCATGTGATGGCTAGGGAGTCTTTTGAGGATGCAGAAGTTGCTGAGATTTTAAATAAAGATTTTATTTCAATTAAAGTTGATAGGGAAGAACGGCCGGATCTTGATCAGGTCTATATGAATGCTTGCCATGCCATGACAGGTGAAGGAGGATGGCCGCTTACAATTGTAACGACACCGGATAAAAAGCCTTTTTTTGCGGGAACTTATTTTCCAAAGGAAAGTCAATGGGGTAGGCCGGGGATAATGGATGTGTTACAACAGCTAACAAAAGCCTGGCAAGATGAGCGCAGGAGTATTGATTCCATAAGTGAACAAGTGACACAGATTTTACAGACTCAAGCCAAAGAAACCACAGGCGAATTAGGGAAGTCTACAGTAGAGGAAGCATTTAGGGAGTTTATCGAGCGGTTTGATGATCAATACGGTGGATTCGGGTCCGCACCAAAATTCCCCACACCCCACAATCTTCTATTTTTACTAAGATATTGGCACAAGACTCGTGATGGAACAGCATTGAAATTTGCCGAGAAAACATTGGATTCTATGATCCGTGGAGGGATTTTTGACCATATTGGTTTTGGTTTTCATAGATATTCCACTGATGAAAAATGGCTTGTACCCCATTTTGAGAAAATGTTGTACGATAATGCCTTGATGGCTTATGTACTAGTGGAGGCCTTTGAGGCTACAGGTAATAAAACATATAAAAACTTTGCGAAAAAGGTATTTACCTACGTAATGAGGGATATGACCTCGCCGGCCGGAGGCTTTTATACGGCAGAAGATGCGGATTCAGAAGGCGAAGAGGGCAAGTTTTATACATGGGCTCCAGAAGAAATCATCGAGGTTTTAGGCCATGAAGAAGGTCAGTGGTTTTGTGATGTTTTTGATATAAGTGGTAAGGGAAATTTTGAGGGTAAAAACATTCCCAATCTGATTAAATCCGGCATTGTGGAAAATGATAGAATAAACCACTGCCGTGAAAGATTGTTTTTGGCAAGGGAAAACCGCATTCATCCACATAAAGATGATAAGATCCTCACATCATGGAATGGTCTCATGATAGCCGCCTTAGCCAAAGGGGCAAGGGCTTTTAAGGATGAGGAATTATGTGTGGCTTCAGTGCGTGCAGCGGACTTCATATTTTCAAATCTTATAAACGAAGACGGTAGGCTATTGGCAAGGTACAGGGACGGCCACACTGCCTTTTTAGGTTATCTAGATGATTATGCCTTTTTAGTCTGGGGCCTGCTTGAATTATATGAGACAACCTTCGATGTTAAATACTTAGAGCAGGCCTTGGAATTAAATAAAATGATGTTAGAACTTTTTTGGGATAAAGACGATGGGGGCCTTTTCTTTTATGGAAAAGACGGTGAGGAATTAATCGTTCGTTCAAAGGAAATCTATGATGGGGCCATGCCCTCAGGAAATTCCGTTGCAGCACTCAATCTTCTCAAACTTTCCCGTATAACCGGCGACATAAGGCTTAGTGAAAGGGCTCTTAAATTATTTTCCGCATTTGCCAATATTGTTTTACAACAGCCTTCGGCACATGCCTTCTTATTGACAGCGTTGCTATTTTTCTTGGGAGTTTCCAAGGAAATAGTAATTGTAGGAGATATAGTTGAAATGGACACCCAGATATTCATAGAAAAGGTAAGGTCTAAATACATGCCGAATACAGTAACAATATTGCACCCCTCAACTAATGAGAGCAAGGAATTGGAAGAACTCATTCCCTTTATAAAAGAAATGGAGAAAATAGATGATAAAACCACTGCATATATATGCGAAAACTATGCTTGCAAAGCCCCAACAACAGACATAGACCATTTTGAGAGAACACTACAGGGCCGATGAATACTGGATAATATGTGGGAAGTGTTTAAAAGATAATGTAAAAGCCCTTTTTGTTATTCCGATTGTCGTCTTGAAAAAAATCCGAACGCAGTGAAGAATCAACTCTAATCTTTCACAATTTCATGGATCTACTGCGTTCGGAATTGTGTTCGTGCG
>CAYMGK010000097.1:0-7175 GCA_964389965.1 uncultured Clostridia bacterium
ATTTTATCGTATAATTTTTGATTTTCTTCACTTAGCTCAAGTGAATAAAAGTTCATTGCAAAAACTTTTTCTCCGTCTGTAAGATAATATGTATGTGGGTACCATTTGTCTATATCTCCGCCAAAGGGGTACGCTTCAAGTATTATCTTAAAACCTTCCAAATCCCACACTTTGATATCTTCTTTTGATATGAGTTTACAGTCGTCACTTGCTTCCCAGCCGTCAAGTAGGCTTTGATCCTTGGACATTATTATAGGTGGGAGTAGTTCTGCTACCTTCTGCCCGTTTTCATCGGAAAATACGCTGTATTCTATGTCCCAATTACCAGGAAAATGTATCATATAGGATATCATAGGTGTATCATCACGGAAAGAATATGAATCCCAATCATCGGTAGTATAGGCATGGTCTTTAAATGTAAGTTGCTTCCATCCATTTATTATTTTAGAGTCTTCAACTTCAAATACGGTTTCATCTTCACCGTTGTTCAGGTCGGGTTCTTCATCGTCTTCACCGTTGTTTTCACAGTAGGGGTCTTCAACTTCCCGCTTCTCATTTCCCTCATCTGGATTCGTTGTTTCATTTGAAGATATATGGGGTTTTGTTTGCACTGGTTCACTGCCGTCTTTAGTGCATCCTGTGATAATAAAAAGTGCAATTATTATAAAAATAAAAATAATAAAGCGCCTTTTTTTAATTAAATCCACAATCATGATCCTCCTTTCCTTGGGTGGTAAAAATACCCATAAGCTTTGGCTAATGGTCCGTGGGGAATGAAATTTTAGATAGAAAAACTTCCCACATAATAATACCATATAAATAATAATACCATATAAACAGTTATGAAAAAAGCCGGTGTGTGGAAAATACTGTATCTAGTCATGGAAAAACCGGTATGTGGAAAATACTGTATTCTAAAGAGATGTAATAATAAAATATCCAGTAATTTTATAGTGTTTATATAAACCAGTTTGTGATGTAAACAGGCTTATAGATAAAGACGTGAATTCTCTGGAAAATGTTCCATAAAAATAAAGCCCCTACCAGTGTATGAGTAAGGGCTTTATATATTTACTTTATAATCCGATTTCTGCTAGCATATCCTCTTTAGGCCTATAGCCCACTATTGTATTGACAACTTCCCCGTCTTCGAAAACCATCATTGTAGGAATACTCATTATGCCGTATTGTGATGCGATATTAGGGTTTTCATCTACATTGAGTTTTCCGACCTTTAGGCTTGCTTCATATTCTTCGGCAATTTCGTCAATTATTGGGCCTGTCATTCGGCAGGGTGCACACCAAGGTGCCCAGAAGTCAATAAGTACCTTGCCTTTTGCATCTAAGACTTCCTGCTTAAAGTTATCGTCAGTGATTGTAAGTGGTTTCATTTTTGTTTTCCTCCTCTTTTTCGTAAAAATTCTCTTAGTGAGATCAGTTTATGGGCTTTTTACCCTAGCTGACCTTTTTAAGGTTATCTTTTAAAACCTTTTTATTGTTTCTTGACCTGCTTTTGTCATTATACTATACTTGTCTTAAAGTATAGCTGTATTTTGCGAAATTTTTCCTTCACATATAGTGTAATCGAAAAAAATTCGAAAGGATGTGATTTATACGTGATAGATTATAAACTCATACGCACCCTCCGTCAAAAGCGGAATATGACCTTACAAGAGCTTGCACAGAATGCAGACCTTTCAGTATCTTTTCTTAGCGAAATTGAACTAGGTAAAAAGCAACCTTCTTTGGAAACCATCGACAAGCTAGCACACGCTCTCAATATATCTAGGGAAGGTCTTGTTTCTTCAAACAGACCCGGTGTTTCAGGTCTAGGACCAAGGATCGAACTCCTTAGACAGGAGAAAAGCCTTTCCCTTTCGGAACTGGCCGAAAAAGTGGGTATTTCCGCTAGTTATCTCTGTCAAATTGAAAATGGTAAAGTAATGCCTGCACTTTCCACACTTAAAAATATTGCCCGGGTTTTAAAAGTAAAGCCTGAGAGTCTTATCACATCCACAAGTTTTGTGGGATATAAAATCAAGAGAATCCGCTGTGAGCGAAAAATAACTCAAGCCCAACTCGCCAAAGATGCTGGGGTTTCCACCGGTCTTATCGGCCAAATAGAAAATGGTAGAGTAGAACCTTCTATCAAAACCTTAGAGAAAATAGCCGGTGCTCTTTCCCTTTCGCCTTGTTTTTTCGTTTCAGAGGATGACGAAGCATATGCTATTTTCAAACCTATGAACCCTGAGGTTCGTGTGTTGTTAAAAGATGCCAAAGTGCGATCTGCTTTAGAGCTTCTGGCTGATTGCAGTGCTGAAGAGTTTAGCTTCATTTTAAAATTCATACAGCTTTACAAAGAACATCGCAGAATATAGGTGTTTAGTCTAGCGGAGCTAATGCAAGGCCTTTGAAAAACATAAAGCCTGATGTTATAATCTTAAAACCGTCTTTCATACCTATAGAAGGGCTTATATGCACTTTTATTCCGTCTACTTCCTCTATGTGATATGAGCTAGTATCTTCGGGTGTGCCCACATGCACGGCAGGCATATATGTGCACCCTATTCACCCACCTCCAAAGCGCTCAAGTCTTATGAAGATTGAATCACCTTTTTTATCTGCAATAAATTTCTTGGCCTTTGCATCTATTTCTACCTTACCCATATTTTCACCTCCATTTACAGATTTTATTATACTATCATTTTTTTACGCTGTCAATGAGTATATGTAGATTTTTAGACTTGGAATAATAGGTCTTACTCTAGGGAGGAATTGTCATAAATTATGGTAGAAGACCTTTCTATATGGAAACTAAAACTAAAATATTACACTGTCTCAGGAGGAAATATACATGTCTAAATCACATCCACATAGGGTTCTTGTAATAGGTGGCGGGGCTTCGGGAATAATGGCAGCACTTTCCGCTACCTACAAGGGTGCAGAAGTTACCATTCTGGAGCGCAATTCCAGGATAGGGAGAAAAATACTGGCTACGGGCAATGGGCGCTGTAATTACACTAATGTCTCTACAGACGCAGAATATTATAATGGCGAGAATCCTGATTTCATATATGGTCCTTTATCAATCTTCAGTGTAAGAAGGACTATGGGTTTTTTCGAAAAATTGGGAGTTGCTCCACGTGTGGAGGAGGCCGGAAAGGTATTCCCCATGTCAGACCAGGCCTCAAGTGTATTAGATGTGCTACTTTATGAGCTAGATCGGATAGGTGTGAATATTATTTGCAACGCCTTTGTAAATCAAATTAAAAAAACAGGGCAGGGATTTGTGCTGAAAACAGCAGATGGCAAAACCGTAGAAGGTGACCGGGTGGTTTTAGCCTGTGGCGGAAAAGCCATGCCTGCTTCCGGTTCAGACGGGAACGGATATGATTTGGCTAAAAGGCTAGGTCATCACATAGTGGATATTTTCCCGGCTTTGACACAGTTAAGGCTTGAGGGGGATTTTTTTAAGCAAATCCAAGGTGTGAAATTTGTTGGCACTGCGGAAATCTTATCAGACAAAAAAACTTATAGTAAGGATAAAGGAGATATCCTCTTTACTAATTACGGCATATCAGGGCCTCCCATTCTTCAGATAAGCCGTAAAGTAGGGGAATTGATAAAAAAGAAAAAAGATGCTATTTTAAAAGTCTCCATCATTGATAGTATGACACAAAAAGAGTTGGATGGTTTTTTAGCAAAGCGGTTTAAAACCATGCAAGACAGAAGTTTGGATTTTAGCTTAGTGGGATTTGTCAATAAACGACTTATACCGGTTTTATTAAAACAAGCCGGTATACAGGATATAAGAAAGCCAGTCCATATGTTGGCAGCTGTAGAAAGGCAAAAAATCTCCACCATATTAACTGATTGGAGATTTAAAATAACAGGTTTAAGATCGTGGCCAAATGCCCAAGTTACTGCCGGCGGTGTTGATACAAATCAAGTGGACCCTTTTACAATGGAGTCTACTTTAGTAAAAGACCTATATTTTTGTGGTGAAATCCTAGACATTGACGGGGCCTGCGGCGGCTTCAATCTTCAGTGGGCATGGTCTTCAGGTTACACTGCAGGTAAAAACGCCGCAAGTAAAGTGTAGGGGATAAAAAAGCTGCCATCTTCGGGCAGCTTTTTTATTAATTTCTCTGTCTCAATTGATTTATTTCTTTTTTTAGATTTTCTATGGTTCCCTGAAGTGCATCTAGTTTGTCGTAAATCATATCAGTGGCTACTTCCGCTTGCTCTTGGGCGGCTTCACTTACCATTTCAAGTGCACTGTCTTCTTTAGGGGATTTGTATTTTTCTATTGTTTGTTTTCCCCGTTCTGCTAAGTCCTTGACACCTTCCATACCCTTTTCCATGGCCGGTTTTGCCATGCGGCGCATCTTAGGTGCTACCACATATGTCAAAACTGCAGCACCCAAACCCCAAAAAAGCCGCTTGAACATGGACGTCATCATGCCTTTGCCCCGTTGTCTAGAATTTGTAGTATTAAATCCCTTCATCTTCTATCGCTCCTAATATTTATAAGCTATTACTTCTTTACCCTTATTTTCCGCTGATTTTGCATTTATTATGTATAATATCATTTGAACACATATTTTCCAAAATAAAAGAGAGTGCTTCATGCACTCCCAGTTTTTCCGGATCCTCATTATGTTTCAAGGCCATTATATATATTCATGACCTGTTCAATACCGTCTGAAATTAGCTTAAGGGCGGCTTCGGCTGCTATGTCAACAGCTGTTTTTATTTTATCAATTTCTTCATCATAAAACTTGCTTAGTACATGGGCTGCGGCATCTTTTTGACCATCCGGGCGGCCTATACCTACTCGGACTCGAAGAAATTTCTCAGATGACAACTGGTATATTATAGAATCCACTCCCTTATGGCCGGCGGAACCTCCTGACGGTCTTATGCGTATCTGGCCTACAGGTAGATCCATGTCATCATATATGACTATGAGTTGAGCCGTGGGGATTTTATAGAAATTCAGTGTATCTAACACACTTTGACCTGATAAATTAACATAAGTCTGGGGTTTTAAAAGTAAAAGTTTTTTTCCAGCATACCTGGTTTCACCTAGTAATCCTTTGAATTTCACTTTATTTATTTTTATATTAAGTTTTTCGGCAATCATGTCTAATGCAACAAAACCAACATTGTGTCTAGTAGCTTCATATTCCCTGCCAGGATTCCCTAAACCTGCGATAAGGTACAAGCAAACCTCCCCCCTTAGAAAAAAACAAGGGCATTATGCCCCTATTCTTCCCCTTCTTCGTCTTCTTCCACTTCGTCAGCTCCCACTAATTCCGGCTCTAAGTCTTCAACCAAGACTTCTTCCTCTTCTTCTTCCTCTTCCTCTATGGACGGCAATAACAATGTTACTACAACTTCATCGAGCTCATCAAGAATAGTATTCGTATCATCAATTTTTAAATCTGCCACTGTCAATGTATCTCCGATTTCCATTTCAGTGACATCCACTTCTATACTTTCGAGCATATTACCGGGAAGTGATTTAACTGTAAGTTCTCGCTTTTGATGTTGTAGTACACCTAATACACCATCCCGTTCAAGCCCTTTCGCTTCACCGACAAGGACTATAGGCACATTGTATTCTATTTCATCTTCCATTGAAACTTTAAAAAAATCCACATGTTCAATTGATCTTTTCAAGGTGTTTCGCTGAACTTCTTTTATTAGCACAGGGAAAGCCTCATCTTGAATTTCAAGATTTACAAGTGAGCTCTCGCCTTGAGTCCTTAAAATCCCAATCAGTTCTTTTTCATCAACAGCAATACTTGTTGTTTCATATCCTTTGCCATAGACTACGGCTGGAAGTCTGTTTGTTCTTCTGAGCTCTTTATTTTCCTTTTTTGAAGCTTGGCGGGGTGTAGCCACTAAGGTCGCATGTTTCATCGTGATATTCCTCCTTACTCTTTGGGTTTTTAGTCCGTATCTTCCATCAAATACATGAAAACATTAGGTTGTGGTAAGTTTACTGACATCTCGTATATTATACCCACCATTTTTATTTAAAGCAAGTTTGTTTTCCGGTTTAAGGATAAAGTTTTGGATATGTTCTTTTTATTTGTTTAAAGATATTGATTCAATCGACAAACAGTGTGCTTACAGATTGATTTCTGTGAATTCTGGATATGGCTTCAGCAAATAATGGTGCCACTGATAGAACTTTAATTTTATCAAATTTCTGTGTCTCTCGCAAGGGTATTGTATTAGTAACTACCACTTCTTCAATGGGTGCGGCTTTTAGCCTTTCAATTGCCGGACCGGATAATACTGCATGAGTACAACAAGTATAGACTTTTTTAGCACCATGATCCATTAGAGCTTGGGCACCTAGTGTCAGTGTGCCTGCAGTATCTATCATATCATCTACAATAATCACTGTCTTTTCTCTTACATCACCTATAATATTCATAACTTCAGCTACATTGGGTTCTGGCCGTCGTTTATCGATTATTGCAAGAGGTGCTACTAGCCTGTCCGCTAATTCCCTAGCTCGAGTCACACCACCTACATCAGGTGATACCACAACTATGTCTTTTAATTGTTTGCCCTTAAAATATTCTGCTAGAATGGGCATGGCTTTTAGATGGTCTACGGGAAAGTTGAAAAATCCCTGGATTTGCTCCGCATGTAAGTCCATAGTTAGAACGCGATTTGCACCGGCGGCGGCAATTATATTTGCAAGCATCTTAGCTGTGATAGGATCACGGGCA
Organism: uncultured Clostridia bacterium; assembly: GCA_964389965.1. Classification (GTDB taxonomy): domain Bacteria; phylum Bacillota; class Thermosediminibacteria; order Thermosediminibacterales; family Tepidanaerobacteraceae; genus DUNY01. The sequence continues at coordinate 6,753 of CAYMGK010000097.1, forward strand.
CGAGCTTTTCTGTCTTGTCGTGCATAGGCATAATAGGGTGCAACTGCAGTTATACGACCTGCTGATGCCCTCATGAGTGCATCTATCATTATGAGCATCTCCATAATACTGTCATTGATGGGGTAGGTGAATGGTTGGACTACAAACACATCAGCCCCTCGCACTGTTTCTTTTATTCTTACTTGTATTTCTCCATCGCTAAAGGTACCCACCCATGATTCTCCTAGGGGCAGTCCTAGGTGTTTTGCGATTTCCTGGGCAAGGTTTGGATTGGCATTGCCAGTAAAAACCTCCAGCCTATTTTCCATCGGTTTTTGCTCCTCCTTCTGTTTTGTTTCTTCTTTTTGTAACCCATCCTATTTTGTTTTCCTGTCTTGACCGAGCTATAGCCAAGGAATTTGCCGGCACTTCTTCAGTAATGGT
>CAYMGK010000098.1:0-7171 GCA_964389965.1 uncultured Clostridia bacterium
AACTGCATAGTTCCAATATTTTTCGTAACCTTCAAGATCCAGTTCTACCTGCCCTTCCTGTAGTTTTATTTCTTGAAGGGAAAAGATATCTGCATTTGTTTCCTTAAAGTAATCCAAAAACCCTTTTTTCAAACAAGCCCGAAGTCCATTTACATTCCACGAAACTAATTTCATCATAAAGCCCCTTTCCTGATTCGGTGACACAATCATTATACTATAAATTAAATATGCTCGCTTTAATTTCCAACACCTATAATTCTAAAAATTTCCGGCAAATCAAATACAGTTACTATACCTAAAGGCCTTTGATTGCTTTTACCTGTATGAGTTATTATTAAAGCATCCAGGTTTCTGCCCATTTTTACAAAGTCATCAAAGTAATCTAAAACATCAAATAAAGTGGCTTGTCTTGGGACAAATCTGTAACTGTCTCTGTATTCACAGTAATGGGCTACGACACTCACGCATTCTTCCTTAAGTATGCCTACACCGGATTTAAACCTATCTGAAAGCCACCTTGATATAGTCCCTGTAGTCAGTAGCCCTTTAAATTCTTCCTCATCATAGATGGGTATTTGTGAAAACGAATTTTTTAGCATGATTTTCGCCGCTTCACCTATCATGTCATCTGGCCTACATGTGACAACCTTTCTAAGGAAGATTGGCTCAACTGTCGGGGGTTTCACTATATGATCTTTTATTTTTTCTATACGTAAAACTGTCTTATAATGTGGTTCTGCTATAGGTTCCCCGCCACATCGTTCATGGACAATGGCATTTCGCAAATCTGCAAATTCCTTCAAATCATCTGAATATATTTTTACTGACTTTTCTTTTTGTGCCGCTTTTCGTATTAATTGATAAAACCGTTCACCCTTTCTCGCACAAGCTAAACATCTAAGGGCATTTTCTATTTCACTGAAAGCAGTAAGATACCTTTTGGATTTTTCATATGGCATTATTTTGCCTCCTAAACAAATCTTTTAAATAAATATAAGCTCCTCAGCCATCACCTAGAACTCATTTTATTTGCCTATATTCAAAGCAAAAGCCGAAATTTGCAAAAGCCCCCCTTTAGTTTTATAAAAGAGGGGCTTGTATTTAACCTTATAGTTTCAGCTCCATATTTCTTTGTTTTTACTGGATTATAACTTAAACTTTGCAACTAACGTGGTAAGCTGTTGTGCCATCTCAGATTGGTCCTGAGCAGCCTGGGCAACTTCTTCTATGGCCTTACTAGTATCGCCGGCACTTACACCAATCTCTTGGGAAGAAGCTGTGGTTTCCTGAATAATTGCTGCTACACCTTCAATGGCCTCATTAATTTCTTCCATGGAAGCCGTCATTTTAGCTGCGGCTTGAGAGAAACCTGTTGTTAATGTGTTTACGAATTGTGCATCTGTTGCATACTGGCCACTGGTCTTTTCTAACATATCATAATCAGCAATAACCCTATCATCGACGAATTTCAGTATATTTATTGCATCACTGGATAATTTATCTACTGCTATTTTTACTTTTTCTATAATCTGTTGAATATCATTGGTTGTTTCAGAGGAGTGTTCAGCTAATTTTCGCACTTCATCAGCCACAACTGCAAAACCTCGGCCTTGCTCACCGGCCCTAGCCGCTTCAATGGCGGCGTTTAATGCGAGCAAATTCGTCTGTTCTGCTATTTCAGAAATTACATCTGTCATACGGGCAATCTCATCAACTACTTGTGTTTCTTCAATGGCTATTTTAATAGCCCGTTGTTCTTGCTCATATATATCCCGTGCAGATTTCCCTGATTCTATGGCAGTATGCCTAAGGTTTTGTGCCCTTTCTTCAATTTCCTTTGCTCTATTTGCACCTTCCCTTGCATCACGTTCCAGATTCACAGCCCCATTTTTAATCTCCACACTTGATGCAGTTATCTCTTCTACAGTGGCACTTGTTTCCTCCATTCCTGATGCAATTTGTTCTACAGCCGCATTGATGTTCTCACCCTGTGCCGCCACTTCTTCAGCTATTGCCGTCAGCTCCTCACTTCCCGCAGTGCCCTGTTCCGCTTGTCCACTGATTTCCTGTAGCAATGAGATGATATTTGTCTGCATTGTGGCAAGGGAGTTTGCAATAAGCCCGATCTCGTCTTTTCGCTTTAAATATATGGCCGCTTTATCATTTTCATCATATGTAAAATCATATCCGGCAAGTCGGTGAATAACGGCAGTCAAGGCGGCAATTGGATTTGTAATCATACCGGAAAATATGAAAGCAAGTATCAACGCCACGATTATTGCCAAGACAGATGTGAGGATTATAGCTCTCTTTGTGCTATCTATGCGCTGCAGCACCTCCACTTTCGGACAGGTCACTGCTACCGCCCAATCAGTGGATTCAATTGGGGTGTAAGCAATTATATTTTCTGTTTGATTATAGGTGTATTCCCCTAAACCCTCTTCCCTTGCGGCCATTTTTGACACCACTTCTGCCAAAGGGGCTAGCCCAGGTTCCGATTCAACTAATTTCGTAATATTCTCCTCTTCCATAACCTTTTCCACATCTTTATGTGCTACGGTTTTCCCTTGGCTATCTACGGCAAAGGCGTAACCCGTGTCCCCATATTCTATCGAGCCCACAAGGTCACTAAATAGGGCAGCATCCACTATACCGTTCACCACTCCCTGTATTTCACCGGTGGCATAGTGACGAATGGGTGCAGTATAGGCGATCGCAGCTGAATTACTCAGGCGGCTTATTATAGTACCTGTTACGACAGATTCCCCCTTCATAGCCTTTCGAAAGTAATCCCTGTCACCCATAAAAACAGCACTGCCGTCATTATTTATTACTTGACCACTTTTTTCGGAAATACCTATTTCCGTAAATCCCAATTCTTTTGCCCTTTCAAGATCGTCTTGAAGTGCTTTTATCTTTTCTTCAAAAGTAGATTCCCTGTCCCCTTGAACACCTCTGATCACATTTCTAGCCGCTACGGATTCCACTACGTACATTCGGGCACGTACTTGGTTCTCAACTGTTTTTGCAACTTGACGGGCCACTTTCAACATGGCCTCACTAGCTTCTTCCTGAAGTGCCTCCCCCGCTTTATCCATACCCATATAAATTAACACCATACATGTAACTAATACGATAATCCCAAAGAAAACCATCAACCTACCACGTAGACCTTGAAATTTTGTTAGCATTTTGATTTTTCAACCCCTTTTATGATGTTTCAAAACTTACAGTAGTTAGGGCTATGCATTTCCGGCAAGTTTCTATGATCTTGCAATAGAAAATGCCTAAAATTGCATTTTTGTTTCGGAGTTTTTCTATCCCAAGTATGTGTAAAACTCGCCAAATTCCGTTTATTTTATATATCATTCAACAAATTAAGATAAAATCCTTCTTTTTTAACATTTTATACCTATAAAATAAATCATAAGTCCCTATCTTTCATTAAACTAGAAAGATACTAAAACCTTTCATATGGTGACTTAGTCCGAATTTAATGATAAAATAACATTTGCTTGAACCTATTAATTTTTCATGGAGGTGATAATTTTGCCGGCACTATATGAAAAAATCTACAGAATTCATTGCTATGAAGTTGATTTTCAAAAAAAGACACTAATAACTAATTTAATGGGTTATTTTGATGATGCGGCCACATCCCAAAGTGAGAGCTTGGGAGTGGGTATGGACTACCTAAAAAAACATAACTTAGCATGGGTGCTATATAAGTGGGATATCACAGTACAAAAATACCCTACATATGGTGAGAAAATTAAAGTGAGGACAGCTCCCCACTCTTTTAATAAGTTTTATGCCTATAGGTGGTTTGAAATGAGTGATTTGGAAGGTGGAAAACTTGCTACTGCAAACTCCCAATGGCTACTCGTGGACACAGAAAAAAAGCGCCCCATCAAAGTTACAAAATATATGTGTGAAGTCTATGATGCCAAGCAGAATAAAGCCTTAAAAATTGAAGATATAAAAGGGCCTACTTCTATCGACACTGAAAAAGAATTCCACGTAAGATACAGTGATATAGACACTAATATGCATGTCAACAATGCGAAATATGCCACATGGGCTTTGGAAACACTACCACTTGATATCATGGTAAATTACACATTGAAAAACCTAAAGGTCACATACAAAAAAGAGACAACATATGGGAAAACCATCAAGGCCTTAACTCAAATTGAAAACCGTCATGATAATATCACATGCCTTCACAGTATTGTCGATAAAGATGAAAAAGTGCTCTGTCTATTAAAGAGCTTTTGGACAAAAAACATTAGATAGTCCCTAAAAGCAAGGCCTGTTATTCTAAGACCTTTACCTTAGAATAACAGGCCTTACTTGAAAAATTTTATTTGTCATAATTCATTTTCAAACTTCTCAAGGAATGTAACTAAAGCCTCAACACCCTCCTTGGGCATGGCATTATAAATTGATGCACGCAGACCGCCTACGCTTCTATGCCCTTTTAAGTTGTTGAAGCCCGCCGCTTCAGTTGCTGCAACAACTCTTGCATCGAGGTCTTTGTCTCCAGTAATAAAAGGTATATTCATCATTGAGCGGAACTTCTTTTCAACAGTACCTTTAAATATCTTACTATTATCGAGAAAATCATATAAAATCGCTGCTTTTTCCTCATTTCTCTTTCTCATAGCGGCAAGGCCACCGGTTTTTTTAAGGTATTTAAAGACCTTGCCACACACATATATTCCCCAACAATTCGGGGTATTGTGCAGTGAACCGCTCTTTGCATGTATGCCATAGTTCATATATGTAGGCACCTTCTCGTTCACATCTTCTGGAATAAGATCCTCTCGTATAATAACAATCACTACACCGGCGGGGCCAACATTCTTTTGCACACCTGCATGAATCAGCCCATAATCCGAAACATTGCAAGGTTTTGATAAAAACATTGATGACTGATCTGCAACTAAAACCTTTCCTTTAGTATTTGGTAATTCCTGAAATGTTGTCCCATGTATTGTTTCGTTTTCACAGATGTAAATATAATCGGCATCGGGATTGACAGGAAGGTCAGAGCAATCGGGAATATAAGTGTAGTTTTTGTCTTTACTTGTTGCAAGCAAATTGGCCCTACCGTATTTTTGGGCTTCCATGTAGGCTTTTTCCGACCAAGCACCTGTTACGATATAATCGGCCACTCCGTTTTTCATGAGATTCATGGGAACCATTGCAAACTGCAATGTAGCACCACCCTGAATGAATAACACCCTGTAATTGTCGGGAATATTCATGAGTTCACGCAAATCTGCTTCCGCCTCATCAATAATGGTTTGAAAAACCTGTGAGCGATGAGACATTTCCATAACACTCATACCACTGCCCCTGTAATTAAGCACTTCGCCTTTTACTTCCTCTAACACCTCTACAGGCATGATGGCAGGGCCGGCAGAAAAATTATACACTCGGTTGTATTTCATTTATAACACTCCAATCCTTTCAGCTTTATTTTACTCCATATCAATTACACCACTGTACCATGAACCACCTCTGCATTGATGAGGTTTATTGTGGTGCTCTACACTACTTTCCGTTTGCTGGTTCTATGTTTATTGTCCTTCCTTTTATTTGATTATTTTTCATTGTGGAGAGCACATCTGCTGCATGTTCAGTGGGCACTTCCACAAAGGTAAATCTATCATATATGTCTATAGTGCCTATGAGTTTCCCCGGCATACCGGTTTCCCCTGCTATGGCACCTACAATATCCCTAGCCCGGATTCTTTGATTTCGCCCTACATTTATAAAAAGTCTTGCCATACCGGGGGCTCCTCCTGTGCCTTCAAAATCATATTCATCATATTGCCCCACTTCATCGTCCACTCCAAGATTCAATTTGAGCAAGGCAGCGGCCAAATCAAGTGAGTTATAGTCATCATCAATAAGTCTTTCAATCCATTGGGTGTATTTAGCAAGGCCACCATCTTCTATGACCCGTTTTACTTTTTCCATCACGAGATTTATTTTAGTTTCTTTTACATCCACAAGTGAGGGGATGTCTTGCCGAAGGATCTTAGTCTTGGCATATCTTTGAATATCCCTGAGTTTGTATATTTCCCTTCCTGATACAAAGGTAAAAGCTTTACCGGCCCTTCCAGCCCGACCGGTTCGCCCTATTCTATGCACATAGTATTCATCGTTTTGAGGAATATCAAAGTTGATTACTACATCTACATCATCCACATCTAAACCCCTTGCAGCCACATCAGTTGCCACAAGTATGTCGATTGCACCGGTTTTGAACTTACCCATGACTCTATCCCTTTGAGCCTGGGACATGTCACCATGCAAACCATCAGCAGAATAGCCCCATGCTTGGAGCTGTTGAAACAACTCATCTACTCGCCTCTTTGTATTGCAAAATACTAAGGCTAGATTTGGATTATAATAATCAATCAATCTTGATAAAGTTTCAGCCTTATTCTTTCGTCTGACCTCAAAATAAAACTGTTCAGTGCTTGGGACAGTAAGCTCTTTATGCACTACTTTTACAAATTGGGGATTTTTTAAATATTTATTGCCTAAATCAAGAATAGGTTTAGGTATGGTTGCCGAAAACAGCAGTGTCTGTCTCACCTTTGGCACATCCTGTAAAATCTTTTCGATATCATCTCTAAAGCCCATATCCAGCATTTCATCAGCTTCATCTAAAACCACCATTTTTATATTTTGTAGCCTAAGTGTGCGCCTTCGCATGTGGTCCATAATACGCCCCGGTGTGCCTATGATGATCTGGACACCTCTTTTTAATGCACGAATCTGCCGCTGAATAGGTTGGCCACCGTAAATCGGCAGTGTCCTGATTCCTCTTTTGTATTTGGAAAGTTCCTTTAATTCTTCTGCAACCTGAATGGCCAATTCCCTTGTAGGGCATAAAATAATAGCCTGCTGGCTTTTATCCTGTTCATCTATCATATCCAATATGGGCAATCCGAAAGCCGCAGTCTTACCAGTGCCTGTCTGGGCCTGGCCGATAACGTCCCTCCCGTCGTAAATATAGGGAATTGTCTGGGACTGAATCGGCGTAGCTTCTTCAAAACCCATATCGTCAATAGCCTTCAATAATTCTTTTGATAAATTTAGTTTTTCAAACTTCATTTGTAACATTAACATTTCCTTTCAATTGTTTTCTGAT
>CAYMGK010000099.1:0-7117 GCA_964389965.1 uncultured Clostridia bacterium
CCGCCTACACCACCCAGACCACCTACACCGCCCAGGCCACCTACGCCACCTACACCACCGCCAATACCTCCACATGCAAGACCGACGGTTGTACGCACATTTGATGGTGTTCGATTTACTCTTTCCCTTAACAAGGGTGTGTATAGAATGAGGGAATTAATCACAATACGTCTTAGGAAAAAGAACATATTGAAAGTACCCCTTACTCTTACCTACAGAACTTCGCAAAGAGTTGATTTCAGGGTGACTCGTGATGAAAGGCTCATATGGCAATGGTCTCGGGGTAGGGTTTTTACTCCAACTATAACTGCTGACAGGTTTCAACCTGAAGAGGAGAGAATGTATCGTGAGACATGGAACCAGAGAGTTGATGGTATCATTACAAGGCCCGGACTCTACAAAATAACAGGCTGGAATTTGGCCGCACCGGGTATAAGGTTAACCCTGGATTTCAGAATAATTGCATAAAGAGATACGGGGACATTTGCTTGTTCTATCAATACTACGGGACAGAGCAAGTGTCCTCGTATCTTATCCCCATTTTCTTTTGCTGCACACATTGCGAAAACCAGTGATTTCGTATATAATGAGTTTGAAATATATATGGTCAAAGAAAAGACTAGAGGGGAGATTGTCCAGGATGATTGTTTTCGACCCTGAGGTGCAGCACAGGACCATGGTATGTGTAACACCCCAAAAGAGCTGTAGGAGATTGATTGAAAAAGGTGCTGCAAGGGCAAAGGAAATGGACGGTCAATTTGCTGTAATCTATGTGAATAATAAGCATGATCTCAATCGTGAATTAAAAGAACATAAGATTTTATTGGAACTGTTTGAATCTGCGAAGGATTTAGGTGGAACTGTTTCCATATTATCCGGAGATAAAATTTATGATACCCTTGCGGATTTTTCTAAGAAAAATAAAATAACTAATATAGTCGTAGGCAAATCTTTGCGCTCCGCTTTTGAGATTAAAAAACACGGTGAAGTGATCAACCCACTTATAAAAGCAGTAGAGAAAAACGGCATAACAGTAGAAGTTGTAGGCTAACAAAGAAAAGGAGGATAGTGGTGAAAGGTCTTTGGGATTCCTTATACTACAAAGACAAACGGCTGTTCGAATATATCAATAAAAGAATAAAATGCAAGTTATTGGATAGGTCCATGCCACTGATTACCCATTTAGGTGGAATTTGTTTCATCTCTTCCACATGCCTTTTCATGTACTTATTCGGTCAAAATGTGGCTAGAACAGCCGCTACAGAAGCCTTTCTCACTTTAACAGGTAGTCAGGGAATAGTACAAATTTTTAAAAACACCATAACGCGAAAAAGACCTTATCTAATACTGCCAGAAGTCAATACTTTTTGGCGAAAACTATTAAAAGACTACTCTTTTCCATCAGGCCATACTACTGCGGGTTTCTCCTTAGCTGCCACCCTTGCGGTACATTTCCCGGCCACTGGTTTTATTTCGTATTTTCTAGCATCACTAGTGGGTGTTTCCCGTATTTATACAGGTATGCACTATCCTTCAGATGTATTGAGTGGAGCTTTTTTAGGGACGGGATTTGCCGTTTTAACACAGCTCATAAAAAGAACAGTGATATAATAAATAGGAGGAATGTGTTGGTGTGAACCTTGAAAAAGCCATCGAAGTAAATACAAGTAAGTTGATAAAGGCTACAAGTGAAATAATAAGGATAAAAAGCGTAAAATCTAACCCCCTTCCGGGAATGCCCTTTGGCAAAGGACCTGCGATGGCACTTAAATACATGTTAAATCTTGCAAAAGATTTTGGCTTTAAGACGAAAAACCTTGAAAACTATACCGGGTGGGCCGAATTGGGCGAAGGTGATGATATGATTGGAGTGTTGGTACACCTTGATGTAGTCCCTGAAGGAAGTGGTTGGACATATCCTCCATATAGTGGGGAAATCCATGATGGAAAACTGTATGGTAGAGGTGCCATCGATGACAAAGGCCCGGCAATGGCTACACTATTTGCGCTTAAAACCCTTAAAGATGTGGGGGTAAAATTAAACAAAAGGGTCCGCATTATCTTTGGCACTGATGAAGAGAGCAATTGTGAATGTATGAAATACTATTTACAACATGATGAACCTCCTACAATGGGATTTTCACCAGATGCTAACTATCCCATTATAAATGTTGAAAAGGGGATTCTATCCTTTTCTTTCACAACAACATTTCCTACTACAAAAGAGGTAAATGGTATCAAGGTACTGTCGTTAAGGGGTGGCCATCGGGCCAACATGGTCCCCGATCGCGCAAAAACACACCTTTTAGGTTGTAAAGATAAAATTCAGAATACGGTAGAGAATTTAGGAGATAAAATACTAGGAAATTTTAAGGTTGAATACGATAATAATAAAACCATAATAAAGTCATATGGTATTTCCGCACATGGCAGTACCCCGGAAAAGGGTAAAAACGCTATTATGCTTCTTATAAAACTCTTAAACGAGATGGAACTTACTCAACCGGAAAAGGATTTTTTAAGTTTTTTAAACGCTGCGGTGGATTTGGATACTACTGGCAAAGGATTAGGTGTTGATTTTGAAGATAAGATTTCCGGCCGGCTAAGCCTAAATGTAGGTACAATGGAATTAGACGAGTATAAGGCCACTGTCAGAGTAAATGTTCGCTATCCAATTAAGTGTACAGGGGAACAAATAATAAAACGAATAAGGGAAAATACCCCGAGTTTCATAAATATCGAAGATATTTCCGAGAATAAACCCCATTATGTTCCTGAAGACAACCCAATGATACAGAAATTAAAAAAAGCGTATGAAAAGGTCACAGGAGAAGAAGCCTATTGTTTTGCTATCGGCGGCGGGACTTATGCTAGAATGTTTGAAAACTGTGTGGCTTTCGGACCGGTCTTTCCGGGAAAACCCGAACTTGCCCATCAGACAGATGAGTATATTGAAGTGGAAGATCTGATACAAAATTTCAAGATTTATACATATGTTTTAGAGGATTTGGCTAAATAAAAAAATTCCGAAACTAGGTCTTTAAAAGGATTTCCCATATGGGATCATTATTTAGGGAGGGTCAGACATGGAACTAAAAAAATTGAAAGACCCTTATATCAACAAGTTATTCGATGCTATATTGCTCCTGGAAAGCAAAGAGGATTGCTATCGTTTTTTTGAGGATATATGTACAATAGGTGAGGTGCAGTCAATGGCACAGCGGCTTCAAGTAGCAAAAATGCTTAAACAAGGCCGGACATATGTGGATATTGCACAGGCTACCGGGGCAAGCACTGCAACCATAAGCCGGGTCAAACGCTTTTTGAATTATGGAGCCAACGGATATAATATAATTATAGAGAGACTTGCAAAGGTAAACCAACAGGAGGATTAGCGTGGTCTCCACGCTTCTTTTTATTTTAGGAGGCTATCAATGAATTTTTTAGATGATTTAAATCCACAGCAAAAAAAAGCAGTTACACATCCGGCAGGGCCGCTCTTGGTGCTTGCAGGAGCCGGTAGTGGCAAAACTCGTGTTTTAACGTATCGCATAGCTCATTTGGTAAATAATTTAGGTGTGAGTCCTAAAAATATAATCGCCATAACCTTTACTAATAAGGCTGCCGAAGAGATGCAAAATAGGGCGAGTAGGTTTATTACAGATATTCAAGATATGCTTATTACCACATTTCATTCGGCTTGTGTGAGATTTTTGCGTCGAGATATTGACAGACTGGGCTACAAAAGGAATTTCATTATATTTGATACACTTGACCAACAAGTGCTTATTAAGGAATGCCTCAGATCCTTGAATTTAGATGATAAGGTATTTATGCCCAGAACGGTTTTGAATTATATTGGCAGGGCAAAAGACAGGCTGTTAACACCTGCAAAGTGCTTTGATCAAGTCAATGACCTTTATGAAAAAACCATGGTGAGAATATATGAATTATACCAAAAGCGGTTAAAGGCAAGCAATGCACTGGATTTTGATGATATTATCATGTGTACTGTAGAACTGTTAAAAAAACACCCCTCAATACTTTCTCGCTATCAAGAGCGATTTTACCATGTTTTGGTAGATGAGTACCAGGATACAAATCTTGTTCAATACCAACTTGTAAAAATGCTTGCAGGAAAACACCAAAACCTGTGTGTTGTAGGTGATGATGACCAAAGTATTTACGGGTTCAGAGGTGCAGATATTCGAAATATTTTGGAGTTTGAACAGGATTTCCCTGATGCAAAAGTTATTCGCCTTGAACAAAACTATCGGTCTACACAAAACATATTGGACGCAGCAAATAGTGTAATTACATATAATTTTGGTCGCAAGGAAAAGACACTTTGGACTGATAAAGGTGAAGGTGATAAGATAAATTTAATCTCATTTGCGGATGGGTATGAAGAAGCCCACTATATTGCCCGTGAAATCAATGATTTGGTATTTAAAAAAGGTGTCAATTATGATGAAATAGCGGTACTTTATCGGACCAATTTCCAATCAAGAGTGATGGAAGAAGCGATGATAAGAGGTGGTATTCCATATAAGATAATCGGAGGTCTCATGTATTATCAACGCAAGGAGATAAAAGATATTCTATCCTATATGCGCCTCATAACCAACCCTTCAGATGATGTTAGCCTTGCACGGATCATAAATGTCCCCAGAAGAGGAATTGGTGCTGTTACACTGAACAAGCTCAAAGTAGCAGCAGAAAAAAGACAGCAAAGTATCTTTAATATAATATCAGATACAAATGACTTAGCACTTTCCCCGTCATTTAAAAATAAACTTCAGAAGTTTTACGAACTGATACAGGATTTTAAGGGCAAATCAGAGGACATGGCAATACCGGATTTGATTGAATATATTCTCGAAAAAACCGGATATTTTGAGAAACTTATTTGCGAAGATTCGGTGGAAGCTAGGAGCCGTATAGAAAACTTACAAGAACTAACAGTAGTAGCTCAAGAATTCGAAGAAAACACTCCAGATGGCAGTCTTGGAGATTTTTTGGCTAGCCTTGCATTGGTGTCAGATGTTGATGATCTTGAAGATGAAGGGCGAACCGTTGTAATGATGACATTGCACTGTGCAAAGGGCTTGGAATTCCCAATAGTATTTTTGACAGGTATGGATGAAGGCATATTCCCTCATTCCCGTTCCCTTCTCGAGGATGATCAACTTGAAGAAGAGCGGCGACTATGTTATGTTGGCATTACTCGAGCACAAGAAAAACTTTATATGACTAGGGCTTTGAGTAGAAACATATATGGCAATACATCCAGTTTTGAGGCTTCAAGGTTTCTAAAAGAAATTCCTCAGGAAGTAATTACAGAAACAACGTATGTTATGAATAATAACACTGACACTGTAAATTATAAATCAAGAGCCTTGCAATATAAAAACACACCCTTCCTGAATAATCAAATTATAGGCCCTTTAAAACCTGGCGATAAAGTTGTACACACAAAATGGGGAGAGGGTATAGTAAAAGATGTGGATGGGATTGATGAAGATGAGCAAGTTTCTGTAGATTTTCTTTCAGTAGGAGAAAAACACTTGATGCTAAAGTATGCACCTTTGCTCCGTCGGTCCTAAATGCTTTTAAAAATGGGATTTCTTTACCTCCATAATACTTGACACCTGAAAGGGTGAAATTTTTTGAAAAATGCTCGGATAAAAAAACGCATAGAAGAATTGAGAAAGACAATAAATTACCATAACCACTTATACTATGTATTGGATAATCCGGAAATTTCCGATGCTAAATATGATAAATTTATGCGTGAACTCATTGACCTGGAAAGCCAATTTCCCGAGCTTGTTTCGCCGGATTCCCCCACACAGCGTATTGGCGGCAAGCCTTTAGCGGCTTTTAGCCGTGTTACCCACAGGGAGGCCATGATAAGTCTAGCTGATGCTTTTAATGAGGGAGAGCTGAGGGATTTTCATCGGCGTGTTACAGACATTGTGGGAAACCAGGTTGAATATGTAGTGGAACCCAAGATTGACGGTCTTGCAGTCTCTCTCACATATGTAAATGGCTTACTAAATACTGCTGCCACCCGTGGTGACGGTCAAGTAGGTGAAGATGTCACACAGAACGTAAAGACAATAAAAAGTGTCCCATTGCGCCTTGATTTACCTTCTAATAAAACACCTTCCCTTGTAGAAGTTAGGGGAGAAATATATCTTCCGAAAGAGGCATTTCGTAGGCTCAATGAAGAGCGAGAAGACAGGGAGCTTCCCCCATTTGCCAATCCCCGCAATGCGGCGGCAGGGTCCATCCGCCAGCTTGATCCGAACATTGCTGCAAAACGACCACTATCCACTTTTATTTATGGGATGGGATATGTTGAAGGTGTACAGCTCAATACCCAATATGAAGTGCTGGATTTTTGCAAAAGATGTGGTTTTAAAGTGAGTTCCCAGATCAAGTTATTTGATGATTTTGACCATGTCATAGAGTATTGTAGAGGCTGGAGAGAAAAGAGGGACTTACTTTCATATGAAATTGATGGAATGGTTATAAAGGTAAACTCCCTTGAATTTCATAAAATACTTGGGTCTACTGCCAAGAACCCCCGGTGGGCTATTGCTTACAAATTCCCCGCAGAACAGAAAGTGACAAAAATAGAAGATATAATAGTAAGTGTCGGGCGCACAGGTATTCTTACTCCGAACGCAGTTTTGGCACCGATCAGGATAGCCGGATCCACAGTTAGTAAAGCGACTTTGCACAATGAAGATTATATAAAGGAAAGAGATATTCATATCGGTGATAGTGTGATTGTACAAAAAGCCGGCGATATTATACCCGAAGTGGTCGAAGTCCTCAGAGAAAGACGGACAGGGGAAGAAAAAGAATTTCAAATGCCCCACCGCTGCCCTGAATGTGGGTCTGAAGCAATTAGGCTTAAAGGGGAATCTGCGTATCGCTGCACAGGTGTATCATGTCCTGCACAGATAAGGCGAAGCATAATACACTTTGCCTCAAGAGACGCCATGGATATAAGGGGCTTGGGACCTGCAGTGACTTCACTACTTTTATTGAAAAGTCTGATTAACGATGTCTCTGACATATATTTTTTAAAAAAAGAGGATTTGAT
>CAYMGK010000100.1:0-7113 GCA_964389965.1 uncultured Clostridia bacterium
GGACCACTGACATCTTTATTAAATCCTTAGGCTGGTCCTTGGTCCACGGTCCAATAAGTGTATAAGTGTATGCCTGGCACCGCTACAATTCTCCTATACAATTTTTCTCCTATATATGCTACAATTAAGAAAAAAGAAAGGAAAAATACTATGGCGGATTCCCAGAAAGACAATTTTTATTCAAAGATAAAAGAATACAGAATGGCTAAAAAATTAACCATAAAAGAACTCGCTAAAAAAGCTAATATTACTTCATCTATGCTAAGTCAAATCGAACGCGGCCTTGCAAATCCTTCCATAAACACTATGAAACTTATAGCTAAGGCCTTAGATACGCCTCTTTTTAAGTTCTTTTTGGAAAACAACAGCACACAAAACCAAGTTGTAAAACCTGACCAGCGTAAGAAAATTATGATAGATAAGGTCCATGATATTAATTATGAATTGCTGACACATGATTTAGCTGGTGATATTGAGTTTTGCCAATTGACATTAAATCCGTATATGAGTACTTCGGATAAACCTATGTGTCATGAAGGTGAGGAAGTAGCCCTTATCCTATCTGGGACTACTGAACTTATATTAGATGATACGAAAATTATAATGCATGCAGGAGACAGTATTCGCATACCTGCAGATACAAATCACAAGTGGTATAATCCTACTGATGAACCTATGACCTTGGTTTTTGCTGTAACACCACCCACTTTTTAAGTTGAAGACAATTTGACAAAAATGAGAAAAACTAGAGTATGAAATCATGTCTTTCATGTCTTCCACACTCTAGTTTTTACTTTGTTAAGGAATTTATTTGAAATTCTTAGTTGTTGAGTTTCCTCGCATATCAACCTTAATTAGCCTTTCGACTTTGTTGCCTCTACAGCCTATTAAGTAGCTAGTAAGGTTTGCAGGTATACAGCTATGGTTTGGAATAACTTCAATCAAATCTCCTACTTCTAGTGATGTGCTTCCTTCAACTTTAAGCTGACCAACTTCTTCTGAAAGGCTTGAAACAAAAAGCTCAGGATATCCTTTTACATAGCCAAATCCTCTTATAGCGTCATTACCATGTGCCCCTTGGTCAAGGCCAAAGCATTTGGAGCCTGCATCACATATGAATAAGTTTTCCGATGGATGGGATATAACTGTAGTGTAAAGTGTTAGGGCACAATCTTCTTCTTTTGCTGTTTTTGTTGACATTTGAATGTTGTCCATAAAAACATAGTTACCTGGGTGAAATGTGTTTATATTTTCATCTGAAGTGGCCTTAAAGAATGTTGGTGTAGACCCGCTTGTGATTAGCTCAAGTTCGTAGCCAGCTGATTTTAGCCCGTCAACGGCGATTTTAACTGCGGCTTTTTCCCCATCTACATAAGATTGAATATCTTCAGCTTTTGTTGCTGAATAAACATGACCGGGATGTGTAGAAATACCTTTGAAATTCAGGCTTTTAAATTCCTTTAAAGAGTCTGCAAAAGCTACTACTTTTTCTGGTAATATACCGAAGCGGTGAAGGCCACTATCAATGATAATTGTATAGTTTACTTTTGTATCTACAGATTCTGCGGTAGAATTTAGCAGTTTTGCCCCATGATAGTTGTCAATACGAATTATAAAGTTACATTTTTTAGCAAGCTCAACAACTCTTTGGATATTTACAGCACTTGCCACAGGGTAAGCATACATTATATTGTCAAAACCTGCTTTTACAAGCCCTTCACATTCATCAAGGGTTCCACATAGAAATCCAGTAGCCCCTGCATCTTGCTGCATTTTGGCAATTTCCGTGCTTTTGTGTGTTTTAATCATAGGCCATAGCTCTTTACCACTGTCATCACATAGGGATTGGGCTTTTTTAATATTTCTCTCTAAAGTATCTAAGTCAACTAATACTGCCGGTGTCTCAAGTTTTTGCTTTTCCAATTTATAAAATCCTCCTTTTCAAACATTTTTTTATAATACCTAAATAGGAAGACGTAAAGACCATTTTATATAAATATAATTTGGAGAATATAAACCATAATAAGTGCTATTACTGCCTGGGCAATACTAATAATGGGTAGGGCTTTGTAGGCGATTTCAGGCTTCATTTCAGATGTAGCGGTGATTACCCAAAAGAAATCGTCATTACCATGGAAGACCATAAACCCACCTGCTGCACAAGCTAACATAGCAATAACTAGACCCATTGGTGTATTAAAGCCAAGGGTATCAAGGAGTGGTAAAAGCATAGACGCTGCTGTTATCATACCAACTGTACCTGAACCGATAGCTGTTCTAAATATAGCACCAATTATAAACGGAACCAAAATACCTATTGCCATACCGGAAAAATAATCTGTTACTAAGGCTTCTAAGTGTGAAGTTTGTAGAACTGAACCGAAGGCACCTCCGGCACCAACAATTAATATAATTTGACCTGCTGTTTTTAATGACTCACCAAAATCTCCTTCAAAAGTCCACACTAGTTTATCGTCAGGGTGTATGGAACGGTATGTGATGAAAGCGAAGACTAAGCCAATAAGCAATGCGGTAACTGGCTGACCTGTTGCTGCTAGTAGCTTAGTGATAAAACTGTCCTGACCAAAGGGTGCACTGTCAAGAGAAGCAAATGTGTTTAGTAGCATTAACACTATAGGTAGCAAAATTGGTAAAAATGCCTGAAAAGCACTGGGAAGTTTTTCATCAGTAATATCCTCAGCTATTTCTTCTATATCCCCAGGCATGTAATGGTACCTTTTACCAAAATAAGAGCCCAAGTACAGGCCAACTAAAGTAACAGGTATTGAAACAACCATACCTAAAAGTATTACAAGACCTAGATTTGCCTTCAAAATTCCGGCAACAGCTAGTGGCCCTGGTGTAGGTGGGACTAACATATGAGTCGCGTGTAGGCCCATTGCCAGTGAAAGTGCCATAGTTGTCATACTTATTCCCGTATCTTTACTAAGGCGTTTTGCCAATGGTGAAAGGATAACAAAAGCGGAGTCACAAAATACTGGTATTGAAACAAAGTAGCCTGTGACAGCTAGTCCTAATGGGGCATGTTTTTCCCCAGTTAGCCTTAGTACACTCCTTGCCATTGTTTCAGCTGACCCGCTTTTCTCTAAAAGTGTACCTAAAACTGTTCCAATTGCAATGACAACACCTATACTTGCAATTGTACCTCCTAATCCTTCAGAAAAAGCATCAATAATCTCGGGCACAGGTTGCCCAGTCATAATACCGAAAGTAAATGCTGCAATAGTTAAAGAAAAGAACGGATGTAACTTTACCCTGATTAGCAAATAAACTAAAATAACAATTGATAAAATAATAGAAAACACAATTAGACCCGGATTCATCACACTTTTCATCCTTTCTTAATTGTTTTGTTAATTTAATTTTAACACCTGAAATAGCAAAAGTCAACGGAAAAATTAACTTATACTTAACTTTTCGTAAAAATCTTTAACCAGGCTTAATAATTTACTGCCCGCTATCTCTTCTGTTTATTTCGTCTTATTGTGGTATGACCCAGGCTTTGCGTTATAATTATTGAACAAAATATTTAGAGGAGGGTTTGTATACGGACAACTGTGATGCTATTTTGGATTCCTTCGAAAAACCCGAAAAGGCAGTTCGTGCTAGAGAGGTTGTAGAAGGCACAGGAGTGGATAAAAAAGAGATTCAAAAGGCAATGAACAACCTTAAAGGAAAAGAAGGAAAAAACATCATTCAAAAAGATGGACTTACAAAAAAAGCCCCTTATCCTTTTGGATGAGAGGCCTTAGTTTTTGTGTCCTGTTTCTTTGCACGATACTTGACGAATAAGCGACATTCCCCATCATCTGTCGTTAAATCATACAGTTGCCGACTTACACCGCTTTCGTTATTGCTGTTCCAATTTTTTGTTTGTGCATCCCATGATGGAATGCTTAATTGCTTGCCCTCCCACGGGGCGGATTGTGGTTCTACTTGAATCCACCTGACCAAGGAAAAACATTATTAACGATTGTCTTTTCTATCCTTTCCTCTAAGGGGGTTTCATATAAGGCTTCTATTAACCCGCTCATCCATTCAAATGCGGGCATTATCTTAATGGCATCTTCATCTCCCATTTTGTACAGGGCTTCAATTATGCCATCAGTGCCTATGTCGCTCCACTTGCTAGGAATTGGCTTTTCCTTACTATCGGCATCCATATGATAGTAACCCTTAATAGCCACCGTAAATCCGCGGTCGTAACCATCCTTTAGTTCGGGGACATCATAGAATAAGTCTATCTCGCCCCCAGTCAACATTTTTATCCTATTACCATCATCAAAAACGCCTATAACATCTTTGACATCTTCTACACCATTAAACAAAGCCTCATCTGGTTCAAGCTCTATTATGCTAGTAATTTGATCTTCGAAAAAATCAATGCTGATCCGGTCAATTTCATATAGACCGGTGCCAGATGTTAAGCGAACCTTGATTTCACTCGCTTCGCTGCTTATCCCGCTAATATCAAGGGGAATTTAGAATTCCTCTAACAAATGCCTATTAGCCTTGGTTTGCCCCTGTTCAACCCATTCTTCTCCGTTCCAGAGCTCCACACTTAAGTTTGCTGTATCACTGAAATCAATAAATTTATCATGGTTTTCCGGTAGCTTCATCACTTTTTCCATCCACCACATGTTATTGACAGAATCCATTTCACTCAAGAACCAGGCCCAAGTTTGGGTAATTAGAGAGCTTTTCTGGGTGCAAACCATCAATTTAGCCATGGTACTGGCATCTTGTGGTTTATCGAAAGTTGCAATATAAGATGTGGCATATCTACTCTCATTAAGACCTTCTCTATCGGAACCAACTAACCTGTCCTTGGTTGTAATTTCACTGATCCAACAATTGCCTTCCGAATCAATAAATTCTATCGGCGCTCGGTACTATCTTCTCTTTAGTTGTATGGACCTCACCGAATATATCTGCGAACACCTCTTTAATGCCTGCATCAACTGGACAATCTATTGCAAAGAGCTTAAATAAGATTTTTCATTAAATTTTTCCGCTACCCTCGCGTGATACTTGCCAACTACTTCTTGCAACTTGCGTAATGTTCCGTAGGATGTGGCCTCAAGTGCACCGTTTACGGCAAATGGGAAAGATTCATGTTCAAAATGGTATTCTTCCCCATCGTGAGAGTAAGCGAAAGGGCAGGATACACCAATAGTAACCTTTACGGTAGCTGTTTTATAGCTTATCTGTTCGGTTATTTTAAAATTTCTTTCGTATTTCCTTCGCCCTAGCCTCAAGGGCATCAGTTAACTGATAACAGTGGGACAAATGACCTGTCCCCTTGTCCCTTTTGGTTCTTAGGTTATGGGTGGTGATAGGTTAATTCAACTGATGGACTAATAGCCTACTCAGTAACAGTACCTTTTATTGTTGGTTAATATCAAGTAAAAGTTGGCAAGCTCCCCTTTGATGTCTCCTACACACCTTCACTAGTCGTGTATTGCAACTATTTTTATGGACCACTGACATCTTTGTTGTTTTTATGTGAGTTTTTGTTAGGTGATGTTACATACTATTCATAATATTAAATTGGATTTTTTTACTGGTCTCGTACGTTCTCATATTCTTTAAAGTTTATAGGCAATATAAAAAACGTCCCGTGAAAGGGCACCTAATTGCTTGCTTTCTCACGGGGGAAGATCAGCTTTAAAGAATACGACTATAGTTTTGTATAATTGATTATATCCTCTAAAAACACATAAACATCTCTCAAGTCATTTTTAACTATTTTGTATATGATATTAAAATCCAAGTCTCCATATTGGTGTGCTATAATGTTTCTTAAGCCAATCATGTTTTTCAGGGGCTGAATTAGATCCCCTCTAATGACTTTTTCTCTGTAGAGAATATCTGCCATATCGGAAAAATAAATAGGCTCTTCCATGTTATCATCGGAAATTATATGTGAGCATATATCTATAATGTTTTGCAGTAGAATAAAAAGATTATGACATATAATATCTCGCGTATCTTCATCCTTTAAAAAATCATCTATAGAGATATTGCTCTTTAAAAGTATTCTATCTAGATGGTATCTTATTAAGTTAACCTTTCTAGAAATAATGTCTCTTTTAACCATTTGTCAATTCTTCCTTTATCCTTAGCTTTGTCTTATTTAAAAACTTATTGATGATATACATTTGATCCTGGTAAAAATATAAATTCCTTACTCTAAATTGTGATAATGTGGATGGATTTGTATTCTTTATTATTATTCCATTGGCGAATATTTGGTGATTTAAAATAGGTGGTGCATTATTCATAATAACTACATCTACGGGCATTTTAAAAATTTCTTCTAATTCGTTTTTATACTTTAATTTAATCTTAAAAAAATCTTCGTCATTAATATCGCATAGATAAAAACCCAGGTCAATATCGCTATTTTTTCTAGCTTTATCTTCCGCCTGGGAACCAAAAAGATATGCAAATACTATATCCTCTTTTAAAGCAGTATAGTGCTTTAATTTTTGTATTATTATGTCTTTATCCATGATAATCACACCTTAAATTATTATACCATAAAGATACATTTATGCGAGTTTGGGGCTATTAATGCTAGAGATTATATCAGCGATAGGTCACAATGGCGTTGGTTGTTCACATAGGTGAAACACTTTTAACACTAACTATCGCTAAATGATCTTTCCATTATAAAAATCAACATATAACGGAAAATAAATATGCCCCATTAATTACTTTAAGTGTATACCTGGCACCTTATCGTGTACCCGAATACAGGGAGTATTATTACAAAAAATATGGTGAAGTTACTACTCACCAACATAAAAGAGCACTCGCACTTACATCTCGTAAATTAGTTAGATTGATTTTTGGCTTGCTGACTAAAAATCAAATCTACTCCGGCGATAAAGTTGGGGAGATAAAATAGAATATTTATAGTCTGTATCTAACCTGTGTTTTTTTTGAAAAAACTAGGGCTTATTAGGGTTGTACTTTTTTATGTTTTTATTTTGTTTTATTTAGAATTTAACTCTTGACATATTACCAGATTGCTTTCAACAAGTTCGTTTATTTTATCTTCCATCTCGGGTTTGCCGGCGTTTTTCA
>CAYMGK010000101.1:0-7101 GCA_964389965.1 uncultured Clostridia bacterium
CTAAACTCACTACAATAGCAGCAAGAGCATTACTGACATTATGCATCCCGGCAAGTGAAACTTTAAAAGTATATCTTCCATAGCTGCCATCAATATCAAATTCCAATCCATTGGCATTGTCGAATTTGACACTCTTAGCCGTTATATCCCCACGCTTTAGTCCAAAAAACACTGTCTTAGGCGTAATGTCTTTTCTTGGATTCCAAAGTTCAAAGCAATCACCGTTCAAAACTGCCAAATCATCCTTCCCAAGTAGTCTCACTGCCTCAAATTTAGCTTCAGCAATATTTTTTTTGCTCCCGAGTTTTCCGATATGTGCCACTCCTATGTTTGTAATTACTACGATTTTTGGTTTTACAACATTCGTCAGCCGATGTATTTCACCAAGATCACTCATGCCAAGCTCAATTACACCAATCTGGTGATTGTCATTAAGCTGAAAAAGAGTAAGCGGCACCCCTATTTCATTATTTAAATTCCCTTCGTTTTTCAAGACATTGAAACGCTTTTTTAATATTTGAGCAATCATTTCCTTCGTAGTAGTTTTCCCGACACTACCTGTCACAACAATGAACGGTATATCAAATAATTTTCTGTAATATGAAGCAAGACTAAGTAAAGCAGTCTGAACATCATTAACAAAAATTATGGTTTTATTTTGTATATCATCGACTTTTATCGCCTTATTCTTGTTACATAGGGAAGCCACCGCACCCTTTTTAAAAGCTTGTTTTATATAATCATGGCCATCGAAATTCGGTCCCTTTAAAGGCATGAATAAATCTCCTGATTCTATTGTTCTTGAATCGGTAGAGACTCCTGCTATTGCCGTATTAGAACTTCCTATTAGTTCACCTTTAGTAACTTCAGTAACTTCTTTGACTGTCAATGCCCGCATTTGACGGCCCTCCCTTATTTAAAAATTCTTTTGCAACTTCCCTATCATCAAAATGAATCCTCCTATCACCTATTATCTGATAATTTTCATGACCTTTACCCGCTATCAAAACTGTATCACTTTTTTGTGCCATTAAAATAGCCCTTTGTATAGCCTTCCTTCTGTCAATGATTTTTTCATAATTATCTCCGATAATTCCAGCCTCTATTTGCTCTATAATAGTCCTTGGGTCTTCACTTCGCGGATTATCTGAAGTTATGATCGTATAATCAGAAAGCCTTGAAGATATTTCTCCCATCATGTGCCTTTTCTCTTTGTCCCTATCACCACCACATCCAAAAACAGTGATGATTCTGCCTGTACCAAATCCTTTGATTGTCAATAAAACATTTTTCAGGCCGTCAGGCTTGTGTGCATAATCCACTATTACATTAATACCTTTATTATTTTTTATTAGTTCGAATCTACCCGAAATGCCTTTAATTTTTTTCAGTGCACGTATTGAATTTTCTAATGGATAATTTAAAACAGTGCATGTGGCAAGCGCGGCCAAAGAATTGTAGACGCTGAACAGTCCCGGTACAGGATAAAAAACCGGGTGTTTTTTGTTTTTGAAAACCAAATCATAAGCTACACCTTTGGCAGTTATGTGAATGTTTTTTGCCATAAAATCAGAATTTTTGTTTATCCCATAACTCCACACAGGTATATTCATAGAACCCGCCAATTCTTCACCGTTTTCGTCATCTACATTTATCACAGCATATTTAGACTGCTGAAATAGTTTTTGCTTTGAATGAAAATAATCGTCGAAGGTTTTGTGAAAATCTAAGTGATCCTGGGTTAAATTTGTAAAAAGACCCACCTCATACTTTATCCCCTCAACTCGATGAAGTTTTAACGAATGGGAAGACACTTCCATTACGACACTGTCCAAGTTCTCTTCCAACATCCTTTTAAAAAGCCGGTTCAAACATAATGGTCCTGGCGTTGTATAAGTTGCAGGTATTTTTTCACTGTTTATGACGTACCCTAGTGTGCCTATTATACCCGAACGTACACCCGATTCTTTCTGCATGGCATGTATGAGATAAGTTGTAGTGGTTTTGCCACTGGTACCGGTGACCCCTATTATTTTTAATTTATCACCGGGGCATCCGTAGAACCACGCAGCGCTAGCTGCTAATGCCTTCCGACTATTTTTAACCCTTATATATGCTCTGTCATCTAAGACCATCGCTTTTTCACCAATTACAGCACTAGCACCACGACTTAAAGCATCGCAAATAAAATCGTGACCATCATAACTATCTCCCTGTATTGCTACAAAAAGTGTCCCCATCTTTGTTTCAGTTGAAGTTTCAGTAATCGATTTAACCGAAGCTTCTGTTGGACCAGTAATAGATATGATTTCCGGTATAATATTTATCAAATCTTTTACCTTCATTAGCCATCCCTCTTTTATAGGCTTTACTATAATTATAATATAAATATTTATTAAAGTCGCCACAATGTGACTTGATTTTTATATATATGCTATGGTTTTGGTGAAAATTCTATTTTTACAGTGGTGCCTAGGCCAACCTCTGCTTCCGCCGGCGGATTCTGTTTATAAACATAGCCACTGCCAATTATTTCAATTTTTAAGCCAATAGCATTAATTATATCAGTAGCCTCTTTTACAGTTCTTCCTTTTAGATTTGGAATAGTAACTGGGTCCTTATTTGTACTAGAATCCGCTACCTTTAAAATCACAGTTGAGCCTTTTTTTACATCCGCCCCGGGTAATGGCACCTGTTCCATCACTACATATCCCTTCCCTTCAACTCGGGCAAATAAACCATTTTGAGAAAGTATTTTCTTAGCATCTTCAATGAATAAGTTGCATAAATTAGGCACTTTTACCTTATCATTGTCAGTTTTTTCAGTGACTTCCGTCTTAATGCCAAGATAATTTAACGAATCGGCCATCACTTTCTGAAAAGCTGGTCCTGCAATGGTTCCACCATAAATAAGACCACCTTCCGGTTCATCTACAATTACTAAAATAGCAAGTTTTGGATCTTCAACAGGAGCAAATCCCATAAATGATACGACATATTTACCCGGTACATATTTTTCTGCAGTCCCTGTTTTTCCGGCCACCCTATATCCCTCTATCTTACCCCTTCCCCCTGTTCCGTTAGTAACTACACTTTCTAAAATGTTTTTCATTTCTTGGGCAGTATCATAAGAGATTACCTGTCTTGAGAAATCAGGTGTTAGCTTATGCAAGATACTACCATCTTGATCTACGATTGCTTTTGCAACATGTGGCTGAACAAACTTACCATCGTTAGCAATTGTGGCAAGTGCTGAAATGAGCTGGACCGGTGTAACCGAAATTCCTTGACCAAAAGAAATGGTGGCTAATTCAACAGGACCAATATTTGCAGGCTCCAAAATTCCTCGGGCCTCTCCAGGTAGATCAATTCCTGTAGTCTTACCGAAACCAAAGCCTTTTATGTACTTTAAGAATCTATCTTTACCTAGTTTCATTCCTATATCAACAAAACCCGGATTACAGGAATTTTCAACAACCTGAACAAAGGTTTGACTACCGTGACCTCCATGAAACCAACAACCTATTCTTACACCAGATACTATGACATATCCAGGATCGTGAAACCTATCTTCTGGTCTAACCACACCTTCCTCTAAGGCTGCAGAAGCAGTAACAATTTTAAAAGTAGAGCCCGGCTCATAAACATCCGATATTGCAGCATTTCTCCAAAGACTCTGAGGATATGTACTATAATTATTTGGGTCATAATCAGGTTTGTTAGTTAAAGCCAATATTTCCCCAGTACTGGGATCCATAACAATAATCGTCCCTTTTTTGGCTTTATGTTCTGCTAAAGTTCTTTCCAGTTCGCGCTCCGCAATATGCTGGATGATTTTATCTATTGTGAGAACAACATCAAGACCGTTTTTTGGAGGTATATATCTATCTGTTCCAAAAGGAAGCCTTCTGCTCAAGGCATCTTTTTCTGATACGATTCTACCCGGAGTGCCTTTAAGGTATTTGTCGTAAATCCATTCTATTCCATCAAGCCCTTGACTATCTACACCTGTAAATCCCAGAATATGAGAGCCTAAGCACCTTTCGGGGTAAAATCTTTTGTTTTCTTTAGTGAAGTATATTCCATTTAAATTTAATTTACGTACATCCTCTGACTCTTCATCCGTTATCTTGCGTCTTATGTAAATGGCGCCTTTTTTTTGGGATATGGCTTCATTTAAAGTCTTTTCTAATTTTGCTCGGTCC
Source organism: uncultured Clostridia bacterium (assembly GCA_964389965.1). Lineage (GTDB taxonomy): Bacteria > Bacillota > Thermosediminibacteria > Thermosediminibacterales > Tepidanaerobacteraceae > DUNY01. Next base: position 4,206 of record CAYMGK010000101.1, read on the forward strand.
ATTTTTAATGCATCGGCCAACAGACCGGCTGTTTTTTTAACATCTTTTATATCCGGCGGGCTTGCCATAACAGTATCTACAGTTGCACTAACAGCGAGTGAATTATTGTTCCTATCATATATAGTACCACGCTTAGGCTCAACTGGTACATCACTTGTCCACTGAGCTAACGCCCGATTTTTTAATTCATCGCCAAGGACAAATTGTATCCAGAATATGCGGCCTAGTAACGTAAAACTCAAAATTAATGTAATTAAAAGGAGCAAGACTAATCTCCTTTTAATTACAATTTGAGGAACTGCCATTATATTTTCACCTACATATCTAATTGACATTCAGATATATTATCTGTTGAATTCTTGGTTCATCCATATTTAATTTGTTTTTTGCAATTTCTTCAATCCGGGCAACCGATTTAAGATTGGCTATTTCAACCATAAGGCGCTCATTTTGTGATTCAATATCATTAATTTTAGATTGCAATCCGGCTATTTTATATTGACTTTCGGTTATAATGGAAAACCTATACAGGGGCAAAAAAACCAAGATCACAATACATATAAGACTTACAATACATAAAGCCTTTCGATTTGAACGGGGTTTTTCCTGTCTTCTACCTATATGATGGCGCTCTATTGGGCGCTGTTGTCTATATAAAGTCCTTTGTATTTCTCTTTCAGCTACTACCATTTTATTCGTCCTCCTCCGGTTCTAGAACCGCAAGCTTCACAGCAGCCCTGAGTTTAGCACTGCGGGCACGGGGGTTTACTTTGATTTCTTTTTGAGACGGGGATATGGGTTTTGATGTCAATATTTTTAGTGACTTGATATGATTACATGTACAAAACAAAGCTTCTTTTGGGCAAATACAATCGGTAGCTAGAAATTTGAAAGTGTTTTTGACTATTCTGTCCTCCAGTGAATGAAAGCTTATAATACAAATTCTCCCATTAGGTTTTAATAGAGTAACCGCATCTTTTATACTTGGCGACAAAATTTCAAGTTCATTGTTAACATAGATCCTAAAAGCTTGAAATGTCTTCCGAGCTGGATGTCCGCCCCTACGCCTTGCTCGAGCCGGTATTGCGTTTTTAATTATTTCAACCAATTCACCTGTCGTTCTTATCTTCTGGCGGTTGCGTGTTTTACATATAAAGCCGGCTATACGACTCGCCCAAGGTTCTTCTCCATATTCTTGAATAATTTGTTTTAGCTTTTCCTTTGGTGCACGATTCACTACATCTTTTGCGCTAAAAGATTTTCGCGGATCCATCCTCATATCCAGTGGAGCATCCTGCATATAGGAAAAACCTCTTGAACCCTCGTCAAGTTGTTGAGAAGATACCCCTAAGTCAAATAAGATACCATCTATTAAGTTTAATTTATTATCCCTAATTATCTTTTTCAAATTACTAAAGTTGTCATTTATAAGTCTTATATCTGCGGAAGACTTGAGAAGATTCTTCTTTGCGTTTACAATAGCTGCCTCATCTTGATCTATACCGATAAAGGTCCCCTGATACTGGGTCTGTTTTAATAGTTCCTTAAAATGTCCGCCACCTCCTAAAGTAGCGTCCACATAAACACCTCCGGGCTTTGGATTGAGCAATTGTATAGCTTTATTTAAAAGTATTGGCACGTGATAATAACTCACAAATTAACATCCCCTATATACCTAAATCCAATTTTTCCGCAATGTCTTCGTAGGACAAAGCCGCCTCTGCACTATAAGCCTCCCACTGTTTGAGGCTCCAGATTTCAACTCGACTTGAAACACCAATAATCACAGCATCTTTTTCTATGTGGGCATGGTCTCTCAGATGTGGAGGGATTAAAATCCTGCCCTGTCTGTCCATTTCCACTTCAACTGCACCGGCGAAGAAGAATCTTATAAAAGCTCTGGCATGTTTTTGAGTGAAGGGAAGGGCTTTTAACTTTTGTTCTAACACTTCCCATTCATTGTTAGGATACACAAAAAGGCATGCATCTAAACCCTTTGTCAAAACAAAGTCCTGACCAAGAATTTCACGAAATTTAGAGGGAATTATTAATCTGCTTTTTTGATCCAATGAATGCCGGAACTGACCTATAAACATTATTTCCACTCCACTTAATTATTCTATCCACCACTTCCCACCACTTTGTCCCACTTACTTTATTCTATGTAAATTTATAAATTCCTTCTTCTGTAAAAAAATAAATATTCATAGGAAATGTATAAAGTCTGTTTATCAAAGATAAGGGCATAAAAAAAGATGGAATACACTGATTCCATCACATTCAAAAAACACCTGATAAAGCCTATGGGGACTTATATAGCTTATCTTGGTAAAACTTTAGAGATAGCATGTTTTGAAAAGTCTAAAAAACTATACAATCGCCTTTCTACATCATTTAAGGATATTTCCTGTAGTACTTTTATATAATCAAATATATTAATATTCTTGTGATAATACGATACAAAAGATGTGGTAACAAACTCTAATAAGTTACAGTTTTGAATAAATTCACCTATATACTTCTTTTTTATTCTGACAAAATCCTCAACTTGAATACCTTCTCTAATATATTTTGAAATGCTTTCAACTAATTTATTATGGAGACTATCCGGATCCCTCGTTTCACCACCTATAGTGCAAAAACCATAACCCTTTTGGCCTTGATAACCGAAACTAAATCTATCATCAACTAGACCTTCTTTATATAATTTTTCATAAGTTTTTGAACTTCGCCCAAGTATAATTTCAAGCAAAATCCCCGTAGATATTTCTTTTTTTAGTAGCCTCAAACCATCGTACCCCACATCAGTATCTTTAAAACCCATTAAGAATAGAGGTTCAACCACATCCAGATATGCTGTGCGACTAAATTCACTGATGGTAGTTGGCTCGGGGGG
>CAYMGK010000102.1:0-7051 GCA_964389965.1 uncultured Clostridia bacterium
CCTAAGCTTATAAATTGGGATATTATAAAAAGAGAAGCGGAGAAAAACAAGCTTGAGATTGTGATGATATGTACGGGGGAAATATACGGCCAGGAAAAAATTTCTTTTATGGATAAAAATCCTGAAATAAGAGCGTACGCTAAATCACGAGTTAAAGAAATAATTGATTTTGCATCTTATTTAGGGGCTTATATTAATATAGGTAGGGTGAGGGGTCAATACTGTAAGGAACTCCCCAAAGAAGTATCTTATGGATATGCGTTGGATGCTTTTAAGGATATAAGTGAATACGCAGGCAAAAAAGGAGTAAAAATTGCCCTGGAAAGTGTTACTATCATGCAAACAAATTTTATAAATACTGTAGAAGAAGCAGTTAAAGTGGTAAACGATGTTGACAATGAGTATTTTAGAGTAATGATGGATATTTTCCATCTAAATATAGAAGAAAAAGATATGTTAAAGACCATTAAAAAATACTCAAAATACAATATTCATGTTCATCTGGCCGATAATAACAGGAGATATCCGGGTCATTGTGGCTTTGATTTTGAAAAGATTTTAAGGACTTTTAAAGAAACCGGTTATAATGGAGCCTTTTGTACCGAAATATTCCAAATCCCGGATCAGGAAACTGCGGCGGTAAACTCTATAAAACATCTTACGTCTATACGGGATAAAATTAATGAAGGCTAAAAACATACCATTGGGGTGATGAAATGAAAGTAGCTTTAATACATACAGTACAAAGTGTGCTAGCAACTTTTGGGGATGAAATAAAAACTGCTATAAAAGATGTAAAGATCATAAATACCTTAGATGAGTACTTGGCAACCGATCCTGCCGAGCGAGGCGAATTTACAGTAAATAATATGAACAGGCTTTTTAAAATCATACAATGTGCAGAAATGACAGGTGCTGATGCCATTGTCGTGAGTTGCTCCACATTATCGCCAACTGTCGAATTGATAAAACCCTTTATCAATGTGCCTTTAATTGCTATTGATGAAGCCATGATAAAAGAAGCGATAAAGCTCGGGACGAATATTACCGTTATAGCAACAGCGGAAAGTACTATAAAGCCCACCACTCATTGCTTACGAAGGGAAGCGGATAAACTAAACAAAAAGATACAGCTTTCTGTGATTCACTGTGCTGAAGCCTATGTGGTTATGAAATCAGGTGATATGATGAGGCACAATGAGATTATTATAAAACAGGCTCATGATATAAAAAATCAGGATGTGATAGTGCTTGCCCAAGCATCTATGGCAGGTGTGGAGGAGGATATAGCAAAGATATGTCAAATTCCGGTGCTTTCAAGTCCCAGGCTCTGTATAAAACAACTTAAGCAAGAGCTCATAAAAGCAAGAACTGATTGATAATAGACAAGTTTTAAAGGGGTGAAGAAATGTCATTATCGCCAGAGAGAATTAATTTTTTTGAGCAAAAGTGTAAACAGTTTAGAATTGATTTAATAAATTTACTGCACGATATTCAAACAGGTCACCCGGGAGGCTCTCTTTCTTCAGTAGAGATATTGACAACACTGTATTTTGAAAAACTGAAAATAAATCCAAGGGATTTCAGAACCAAGGATAGGGATAGATTTATTTTATCTAAAGGTCATGCTGCACCAACGCTGTATATAGTATTAGCGGAAATGGGTTTTTTCCCAAAGGAAGAGCTTAAAACCTTAAGACAGATAAACAGCAGGTTACAAGGTCATCCCTGCGCAAAAAAGACTCCGGGAGTCGAATTGTCTACGGGTCCCCTGGGGCTGGGGATTTCGGCCGGTGTGGGGATGGCAGCAGCAGCAAAATTAGATGAAATGGAAAACTCAGTGTATGTGCTTATGGGCGATGGTGAGATACAAGAGGGTATCGTATGGGAAGCTGCTCTAGCAGCCAGTAAATATAAACTGGATAACTTAATCGTGATAATCGACAACAATGGAGTGCAGCTGGATGGAACCCTTGAGGAAATAATGCCTTTGGGCGATTTGAAAAGTAAATGGCAAGCCTTTGGATGGCATGTGCTAGAGAGCGATGGCCATGATATAAAAGCACTCTCGGATACATTAGATACCGCAAAATCTCTTAAAGACAAACCGATAGTTATAATTGCACATACCATAAAAGGCAAAGGGGTGTCTTTTATGGAAGGTAGAAATGAGTGGCACGGAAAAGCTATCGGAGATAAGGAATATACCAAAGCCTTAAGTGAGTTGGGGGGTGGGTGCTGATGAGGAAAAAAGCAATAAGGGATGCATATGGTGAAACATTAGTGGAAATTGGGAGGCAGCGAGAAGATATTGTGGTCTTGGATGCCGACGTTTCCGGTTCCACAAGAAGCATTTTTTTCGGTAAAGAATTCCCGAATAGATACTATAATGTGGGGGTAGCTGAGGCTAACATGGTGGGAATGGCAGCTGGCATGGCCTTAATGGGCAAGATCCCCTTTGTCAATACATTTGCAGCTTTTATGATGTTAAGAGCAGGTGATCCCATCAGGAGCCTCATTTCTTACCAAAATCTAAATGTGAAAATATGTGGTGCATATTCTGGACTATCCGATGCCTATGATGGTGCAAGTCACCATTCCAATATGGATATTGGGTTTTTTAGAGCACTTCCAAATATGACTGTCATCTCGGTTTGCGATGCAGTAGAAACAAGAAAAGCAGTTAAGGCATCATTGGATATATCCGGGCCTGTATATTTACGACTAAGCCGAGCAGAAATACCCGTAATATTCTCCGAAGACTACAATTTTAAAGTTGGTAAAGGGGTTAAATTGAGAGAGGGTAAGGACGTCAGTATAATTGCCACAGGCTTGATGGTGCATAAGGCTTTAGAAGCAGCTGACATGCTAGAGCAAAGAGGAATCAAAGCAAGGGTAGTGAATATCCACACTATAAAACCTATAGATACTGAGCTTATTGTTGATTGTGCTAAAAACACCGGAGCGATTGTAGTGGCAGAGGAGCATGGGATATATGGGGGGTTATATGGCGCAGTATCAGAGGTTTTGGTTGGTAATAGCCCCATAAATGTGGCAAATGTTGGCATACAAGACACCTTTGCTGAGTCAGGTGATTACGAACAGCTCCTGGAGAAATATGGTCTTACATCAGATAGGATTGTAGAAAAGGTTCAGGAGGTTTTAAATAAACAAAGTAAGGAGTGTTTTTAAAATGAATGAATCAATGCATAAATACATGAAAGTTGGCTTAATCCATTTTATGGCATATCCCGAGACAATGAAAGGTGAAGGGCCAATTGAGGAGACACTGAAAAAAATTGCATTAGATGACTACTTTGATGCAGTGGAAATAGCATGGATTAAAGATGCCGAAACGAGAAAGCGAGCAAAAAAAATCCTTGATACTGCACACATGACAGTAGCCTATGCCGGTCAGCCAAGGCTTTTAACCACAGGACTGAATATAAATGATTTGGATGAAGAAGGAAGAAAAGCCGCAGTAAAGACCCTAAAAGAAGGAATTGACGAGGCATACGAAATGGGAGCTGTAGGTTTTGCCTTTCTAAGCGGTAAATACCAGGAAGACAAAAAGGAAGAAGCCTATGAAGCCCTTTTAAAATCTACAAGAGAACTTTGCGAATACGCCAAATCCAAAGGTGACATAAAGATAGTTCACGAGGTATTTGATTACGCAATTGATAAAAAGTCCCTGATCGGGCCGGTGCAACTTGCCGAAAGATATGCGGAAGATATCCGAAAGGATTATGACAACTTTGGATTGATGGTGGATCTAAGCCATCTTCCCCTTATAGGAGAATCGGCTGAAGAAGCAATTCTGCCCATACGAGACTATATAGTCCACGCTCACATGGGCAATTGTGTAGTAAAAGACCCATCAATGCCGGCATATGGAGATAAACACCCAAGGTTTGGATTTCCTAATGGGGAAAACGATGTGGAAGAATTGGCAGAATACCTAAGGGTGCTATTGCAGGCAGGATTTTTAAATGCAGAGAATCCACCAATAGTGAGCTTTGAAGTTCAGGGATGGAAGGATGAAGACCCGGATCTGGTGGTGGCTAATGCCAAACGGGTTTTAAATCAGGCATGGGCACGAGTTTAGTGTCCAAAAAGAGCTTCCATGTGGTTTAGATTTATCAAATCTAAACCACACAAATCATTCCAAGAAAAGGAGAATGTAAATGAAGATAGTGGTTCTAGATGGATACACACTAAATCCCGGAGACCTGTCATGGGAAGGGCTGGAGAAACTGGGAGAACTAAAAGTATATGATCGAACACCTATAGATAAAATTGTAGAAAGAATAGGCGATGCGGAAATAGTATTTACAAATAAAGTGCCCATAACAAGAGAAACCTTAGAAAAAACAAATATAAAATATATCGGTGTACTTGCAACAGGATATAATATAGTAGATGTAGGTGCCGCAAAAGAAAAAGGAATACCGGTTACCAATATACCTACATATGGTACTGATTCTGTAGCACAAATGGTGTTTGCGCATCTTCTGGAGATATGCCATCACGTAGCAGCGCACAGCGAAGCTGTTAAAGCCGGCGAATGGACCAACAATGATGACTGGTGTTTTTGGAAACATCCATTGATAGAGTTGGCCGACAAAACCATGGGAGTCATCGGACACGGAAGGATAGGGCAGGCTGTAGGCAGAATAGCCCAGGCCTTTGGCATGAAAGTACTTGCTAATGATAAATATCAGAATAAGGATCTAGAAAGTGATACTTTAAAATACGTAGAATTAGACGAACTTCTTGCTAATTCAGATATAATTAGTTTACATTGTCCGCTGTTTGATGATAACAAAGGTATCATAAATAAAAACACCATAGCCAAGATGAAAGACAATGTTATCATAATAAACACATCAAGGGGTCCACTAATAGTTGAAGAAGATCTGGCAGAAGCCTTGAATAGCGGAAAGGTTTATTCAGCAGGGCTGGATGTTGTATCAACAGAACCCATTAAAGCCGACAATCCACTGCTTAAAGCAAAAAACATATTTATTACACCACATATAGCTTGGGCACCGAAAGAATCACGCCAAAGATTGATGGATATTGCTGTAGATAGTTTAAAAGCCTTCATTAAGGGTCAGCCGGTCAATGTGGTAAATAAATAAAAGTATTTATAAGAGGGGACGGCCGTATTTATTAGCCGTCCTTTTTGAAATCGTAAAAGATAATATCGGGTGGTGATAAAATGCGAAAAATTATCATTGCGCCAGATTCATTTAAAGGGAGTTTAACAGCTAAAGAAGCTGCCGACTGTATAGAAAAAGGCATAATTAAGGTTATTGACAAAGTAGATATTGTAAAGGTTCCAATGGCCGATGGTGGTGAAGGAACTGTTCAGTCTTTGGTTGATGCAACAAAAGGAAAAATTATAAATGTAGAAGTTTGTGGACCGCTATTAAAGAAAGTTAATGCATTTTACGGTATTTTAGGAGATAAAAAAACAGCTATTATAGAAATGGCAGCAGCATCAGGGCTTACTTTAATTACTGAAAAAGAAAGGAATCCATTAAAAACTACAACCTACGGTACCGGTCAGCTTATAAAACACGCACTTGATATGGGATGTAGCGATATCATAATAGGAATTGGAGGTAGTGCTACAAACGATGGTGGAGCCGGAGCACTTACGGCTTTAGGAGTGAAGTTTCTAGATAAACAAGGCCAAGAAATAGGTTTGGGTGGTGGGAATTTAATAAGCTTGCATCATATAGATGTTTGCGGGCTTGATAAAAGATTAAAAGACTGTAGCATTACAGTAGCTTGTGATGTAGATAATCCTCTTTGTGGGCCTAAAGGTGCATCAGCAGTTTTTGGCCCACAAAAAGGAGCTGATGATAAAATGGTTGAGGTCTTGGAGCAAAGTCTTCTGATTTTTGCAAAAGTGATAAAAAGGGATATGGGTATTGATATTAAGGATATACCCGGTGCTGGAGCTGCTGGGGGAATGGGCGGAGGGTTGCTGGCATTTTTAAATGCCAAATTAAAAAAAGGGATAGATATTGCAATAGAAACAACCGATTTGGAAAACAAGATGAAAGATGTCGATTTAGTATTTACAGGAGAGGGAATGATAGATTACCAAACGGTTTATGGTAAAACCCCTTATGGTGTGGCAAAGTTAGCAAACAAATATGACATTCCGGTGATTGCTATAGTAGGCAGTATAGGTAAGGGTGAAGAAACATTATATGATCACGGCTTTTACAGTGTTTTTTCCATAGTAGATAAACCGGTAAGTCTTGATGAAGCTATGGCCAATGCAGCTATTTTATTAGAGAAAACAGCTGAAAGGATTATGCGAATTATTGAAATTAATAGAAGTAAAAGTCTAACTTGAATAAAATCATTACCGCCACAGCTATCGTGCCTTCTCTGAGAAAAATAAAAAGATGACAGCAGTGAAAATATCGGAACTTATCAACATTAGCAAAGATTGAAATCATATCATAATATATATTAAAAAACAGAGGGGGGAGTTTTGATATGCTGGAAAGTTCCGATTCCATCATTGCTGTCTACACGTATTTAGTAGCTATTTCGCTTTATATAGCTAATGCTTGTGCTTTTTATATGATAGGCAGGAAGGCAGGTCTTGATAATCTCTGGTGCGCATTTGTTCCTTTTCTTCAGTTTATCTTGTTTTTTCACATCATAAAACGCAGTGCCTGGTGGGCTTTAATTCTCCTGATACCTGTAGTAGGTGTGGTAGCTTCTTTGATTTTTTACTGGGAGTTTTACAGCGCCTTTGGAATAGATACTATCTGGAAACTTCTCGCGATAATATTTCCTTTTCCTGTAGGAACAGTGCTTTTATTTTACATGGCTTTTTCCGATATAACATACAAGTTAGGTTATAACAGATACATGAAAAACTATAGCTAATTTTGATAAATTAAACTTCAGCGAAAAGGTAAAAAGTATTGTCTGGGACCATTAATACACCAAAATACTAATTGGCAGGAGATACCATAAAAGTGATAGCCCCCTTTATAATAAACAGTTAAAATGATAAAAC
>CAYMGK010000103.1:0-6973 GCA_964389965.1 uncultured Clostridia bacterium
CAAACAAAGCTTTTGATAGAATTCACAGAAATGATTCGCCACAATGGAGGAAAACGATTTGACTAATAAAAAAAATGTTCTTTTAGTAACGCAAGAATTTCCGCCTATGATTGGTGGTGCAGGTATGGTTGCCTGGCAAAACGCTAAGATGCTTGCTGATGCAGGTCATTCTGTAACTGTGTTAACCGTTAAAAGTGGTGATACTACCCCAATAGGCGAAAGTTTTAAGGTTATAGGTGTGCCACGTATATCAAAGCTGTGGGTCCTACCCCTGTTATGGCGACTTCTTAATCTGCCGCTACACGCTTATGATAATATTATAATTAATGATATAGGAGCAGCCTTAGTGTTTGCACTATTTTTCAGAAATTCGACAGTTGTTAACAAGGTTCTGGTATATTTACACGGTGGTGAAGTGCAATCTGTATTTAAACGGCAAAGCAGACTTTTTAAGTTAGTTGGTTTTCGTAAAAAGTACATTGATCTTTTACGCTGCTGTCAGGCAATTATTGCGGTTAGTAACTATATGAAAACTTACTTTTTGGCACAGTGCCCTGATGTAGTGGAAAAAGAAATGATCCACGTGGTCTATGCTGGTGTTGATGATGTAATGTTTTATCCGTGTAAAGCTAATTTACATGTTGAGCTCGGGATCCCCCCTGAGCGTACATTACTTGTATCGGTTAGTCGTATTACAGAAGATAAGGGCTACGCTACGATGCTAGATATTTTTGCCGAGGTGATTACTCGGGACAAGTATTTTCACTGGATTATCATCGGCGATGGGCCTTATCTAGATGAACTTAAAGAAGGTGTGGTTAAAAATAATCTAAGTGAGTATATTACCTTTTTAGGTGCAGTGCCTCGATATGAGCTACCTCGATATTACAGTGGTGCCGATTTATTTTGGTTGCTTAGTGAAAGGGAATCTGAATCTTTTGGACTAGTATACATAGAAGCACAGGCTTGCGGAGTACCCGTGTTGGGCCCTCGCCGGTACGGGGTTATAGAAGCTGTTTCCGAAGGAAAAACTGGTTACTTGGTGGATGAACCCATAGAGTCTATTTCAATCATTATAGCTAGAGAGTATCTTCTTATAAATGAAGAGGCGGCCGTATCTTTTGCCAAACGGTTTTACTTGGCAAGGCAGGTAGAGAAGTTGGAGGCTATTTTGTAATGGTTCAGGAATTAAAAAAACGTCGTTTAGATAATGGCCTCGGTGGCTTTTTTTCATTTATGTTATTACTTATATTTCTGACGTATCGCTCATTTAACCCTGCCATTTTTTATGTTAATTGGTGTGCCGGTTTACTTGCTAGTGTGGTCTTTCTATTTATAATTTGTTGGTCTGGCTCTGTATCAAAAACATTCGTATATTCACTTTTGGCTTGTACAGCATGGCTCATTATCGCAATTTTAGTGAGTCCTTTCGCAACTGATGTTGTCCACCATTTCAAAATATTGGCGGTGTCCTTGTTTTACACTATGGCATCTTTATTTATTACTGAAATGTTGTTTAAGTCAAATATTAATATAAGTAGCCTTTCGTTTAAATTTATACTTACCTGGGTCCTGGTAAATGGGTTTCTATTGGGGCTCTTTTTAGCTAATATTTATACACCGGTAAAAAGAGATTTTTCTGGTGTTTTTCATGACCGCAACGTTTTTTCTATAACAACTCTTATTCTTTGTGCATTTTTCATAGGCGGGCTTTATAATAAGAAATCGTCTCTTTACCGACGATGGCTTCATGGTGGGTTAATTTACTTTTCTTTTGTAATGATTCTAATTTCTAAGTCCGTTACTGGCATTGCCGGCATTGTATTATTATTAATTTTGATAATAGTATATTCCAATACATTGCGTTTTGAAAAACGATTCCTTTACCTAATCTTATTAATATTATTTATTGTAGTATTATTATTTGTGGAAAGTCCAATACGAGATCGCCTTTACCGTTTTTATTTAGCTGCAATGGGTGATACGGGGATATTGGAGAAGAATGAAAGTGCTTATATTCGTAGGTTTTTAATTACTGAAGGTTGGCTACTGGTTCGAAGTAACTGGGTTTTTGGTGTTGGCCTTGATAATGCCAGACTTCATGTAATATGGCCTTTAAGAAAAACAGGTAGTTTTTTACATAACAACTATTTGGATATTTTATCTAGCGGTGGGGTGGTTATGTTCTTGCTGTATTATTCCCCTATCGTTATATCTCTCGTTTGGTTAATTAAAAGAAGAAAAGCTGTGGTAGAGTTGATTACTGCTCAACAGCAATTGTGGTTTACGGCAGTTATGCTTTTATGTCTTAAGTTGCTCTATGACATTACATGGACAACTTATTTTGAGTTTGGCATGGTGTATTCTGTAGTGTTTGCAATTTATTCAACAATACATCTTAATTTTAATAGTAAGAAGATGAGCAAAGATGTATAAAATTCTTTATATTGTTTCCACTTTAAAACGCGCTGGACCCACTAACCAACTCTATAACTTAATAAAACATCTTGATCGTAGTCAATTTGAACCGTATTTAATTACACTTTCACCGGAAACGGATGTTAGTCGCTGGGACGACTTTGAGGCTTTGGGTGTTAATCTTTACACACTTGGGCTATCTCGCATAAAAGGATTATTCGTAGCCAAACATCAATTGCGCAATAAAATAGCACAGATCAATCCAAATATTATTCACACTCACGGTATTCGCGCCGATTCTCTTCTAGCATCTATCAAAATAAACAATTCATGGCTTCTGACTACTCGTAATTATCCATGGCATGACTATCCCATGAAGTTTGGGAACATAAAAGGCTTTCTGATGGCCTATAGACATATATCCATTATGCATAAATGTTCGTACGTGGTCGCTTGTTCAAAAAGTATCGCAAAACTTTTGGATCATCATGGTGTCGTGGCAAAAAGTATTCAAAATGGCGTTGAGCTACAAAAAGGGTCTGATAAAAAAGTAGCTCACATAGCTGACCTGCCTAAACCTGTTTTCATTTCAGTAGGGCACTTGATTGCACGTAAAAACATGAGCTTTTTGATAGAAGCCTTCAATCAGTATGCAAAAACATGTAACGGTAGTCTGATAATATTAGGTAATGGTGAACAAATGCAAGAGTTATCTGCGTTGGCAAATGAAAGGATCCATTTGGTAGGTGCAGTACCTAATGTAGCTGACTATCTGGCATTTTCTGATTATTTTATTTCAGCTTCACTTTCAGAAGGATTGCCTAATACTGTCTTAGAGGCAATGGCAGCCGGTTTACCTGTATTACTTTCAGATATTCCGGCACATTTAGAGATAGCTGAAGAGTGCAGAAGCGCCTGTGCAATTTTTTCTTTAAGTGAAGGTCCCTCAGCATTAGCAGATAAAATGGTTAACATTGATTCCCTCTTTCCGGTTTATGCTAAGGAAGATGCGCTTCATGTAGCGAGAGAAGTATTTTCAGCGCAGATTATGTCAAAAAAATATCAAAACCTATACTCTAGTTTAGTTAGCAAACGTGATGTAACGAATTTGATTAAGAATCCTGATAATGGTTATAATTATACGGAACGATTAATTGCTAAAACCCTATCTCGTTTTCCTATTGTTAAACGTTTAATTAAAAGTACATATGTACGAATAATGTATTATAAAATGAGAAAAAATTATAAATATAAAACAATTCATAAACTGAAAAAATATTCAATAGATAAGCTCGAGTCATTTTTTGGCTATTATGACAAATCGCCTATTTCAAAAGATGGTTATGTACTTTGCTACTTGGCTGAAAAAACATATAAGTTACCTAGCGCGAAGAAAGGCGTTACCTTGTCGCTATTTCACCAAAACGGTTCTGAAATACTACTTCAATTGCCTGTTAGCACCTATAATTGGCAGCAAGGTGCACGAGCACAGTGGATAGATGATGACCTGTTTATATTTAATGATTTTGATTACGTTGGCAAAAAATATATTGCTCGCGTTTTTTCTAGTAAAAAACTAAAGGAAGTTACGCGTTTCCCTTGGCCCGTGCAGGATTGCTTTGGTACGAAATACTTTTTGTCGATTAACTACCGCCGTCTAGCAGCCATGCGTCCAGATTATGGTTATCGTAATTTACGCCCTCTATCCAAAGCGGAGTTAGCAGATATAAAGAATGATGGCATCTGGAAAGTAGATTACCATACCGGCCAGTGTTTACTTTTATATACACTGGCGCAAATTTGTGCCGTTAAATACAAAGAAGAATTCCGAAATGCAAGACATAAAGTAAATCACGTTATGATTTCCCCATCTGGAAAGCAATTTATATTTTTACATCGTTACTTAATAGGTAAACGCCGCAAAGACAGGTTAATATTAGCAAGTGCAAGTGGAGGTAGTTTGAAGTTGCTTTCTGATAGTGGTATGGTAAGTCATTGTTTCTGGATAAATGATAGTCAAATATTAGGTTTCCTCCGGGGTCCAAGAAGTAAGGACGGCTACTATGTAATAGATATTATTTCTGGCGAATTTACTCCCGTTGCGAATGGCGCTTTGGATGCCTATGGTGATGGACATCCCAATGTATATGGAGATTGGTTTGTAACGGATACCTACCCAAATAAAGCTCAAATTCAACACTTACTGTTGTGTAATTGGAGAACAGGAGAATTAATAAAACTCGGTGAATTCTTTCATGGATTTCACTATAGTGGAGAAAGCCGATGTGATTTGCATCCTAGATTTTCTTTAGATGGTAAAAGCATCTATTTTGATTCTGTTTTTGAAGGCAATAGAAAGTTGTATCGAATGGATGTGGAATTTTGAGATTTACAGTATTAATGTCAATTTACTCTGAAGAATGCCCGGAATATCTAACTCGTTCATTACGAAGCCTTGTAAATCAAACCTTAAAAGCTGACGAAGTAGTTTTGGTTGAAGATGGACCAATACCAGAAGAATTGCAGCTAGTGATTGAACATTTTAAGGAGAAATTAAACATAAAGTCTGTAAAGCTTGAAAAAAATCGGGGTCTAGCCGTAGCCTTAAACGAAGGATTGAAATACTGTAGTAATGAACTAATAGCACGTATGGACACAGATGATATTTCCCTACCTCATCGTTTTGAAAAACAAGTAGCTTTTATGAAGGCACATCCGGAAGTAGCTGTTAGCAGTGCTTTTATCGAAGAAGTGTCAGAAACAAATCAGACTTTATCTATTCGTAAGCTACCGCTAGTTCATGAAGAGCTTTTGTATTTTGCAAAGACTCGTTGCCCTATCAGTCATCCCGTTTCCATTTTTAGGAAGAGTGCTGTTTTATCAGTCGGTGGCTATCCAGACCTTAAAAAAGCACAAGATGCCGCACTGTGGTCGCTTATGCTTCAACATGGTTTTAGATTTGCCAATTTGGATGAGGTTTTATTGAAGATGTTTATTGGGAAAGAATTTTTTAATCGTAGGAGTCTGGAACACTTAAGATATGAGCTTGCAGCTTTAAATTTTCAACGCCAGATTGGTTTTATCACTTGGCCTATATTTTTTAAAAATGTAGTCATACGATTAATCTTACGACTATCACCTGTTTACATAAAACAGTTGCTTTATAAATATGCAAGGTAACAAAGCCATAAATTTTAAAAGTAAATCGATGGTGAAATTTAGATGATAAATGTAATTGATCGGGAAAAATGTACTGGATGTCATGCCTGTTTTAACACATGCCCCCAAAATTGTATTTCCATGGAGAGCGATAAGTTCGGATTTTTGTATCCCGTTGTAGAATATGGCAAATGTACAGATTGTGATTTGTGTAAAAATGTCTGCCCGATTATACACAGAAAGAAAATTCGGAATGAGCCAAAGGCGTATGCCTGTATGAATAGAAATGAAAGGGTTCGTCTGGAAAGCTCATCCGGTGGTATTTTTACCTTAATTGCAGAATTAATAATTAATAAAGGCGGTATTGTGTTCGGGGCAAAATTTGATGAGGATTTTTCAGTAGTACATAATTATGCGGAAACAAGTATAGATCTTAAAGAGTACCGCGGATCTAAATATGTCCAAAGCAAAATTGGAGAGAGCTATAAACAGGCAAAATCTATTTTAAAGCAAGGTAGGCAAGTGCTATTTACAGGAACGCCCTGTCAGGTAGGTGGCCTCAAATCTTATTTAGGTCAAGACTATGATAACTTATTCTGTATAGATATTGTCTGTCATGGGGTTCCATCACCAAAAGTATGGACGAAGTATGTTTCCTATAGAGAAAATTGTGCTGGGGCACCGGTACAGAGAATCGCTTTTAGAAATAAAGATGAAGGCTGGAAGCGATACTCTGTATCATTCTCTTTTGAAAATGATACAGAGTATCGACAAACCCTTGACAAGGATTTGTTTATGCGAGCATTTCTAAGGAATATTTGTTTGCGGCCTTCATGTTATGCATGTAATTTTAAAACATTACATCGGGAAAGCGATATTACTCTAGCAGACTTTTGGGGTATCCAAAATGTATTGCCTGAGATGGATGATGACAAAGGGACATCTCTCGTTTTTGTTAATAGTATTAAAGGCGAATATATATTTAATCAAGTAAAAGATAATATCTGCTATAAAGAGGTTGATATTAACGAAGCAGTCTCATATAATTCTGCAGCGATAATATCTGTAAAATATAATCCAAACTATGAGTACTTTTTTAACGAGTTAAATCAGCTCCCATTTGGCCAATTGGTTAAAAAATTTTGTTCGGATGACTTAATGGTGTTTGTAACAAAAAAATTAAAATTATTATTTCGTACAGCATATAAAAAGTTTAATGAATGTTTAAGAATTAATAATGTTAAGAGTTCTATTCATAGCAAAAAAGGAGGGTGAAAAATGTTTAATATTGCAGTAGCCGGTACCGGTTACGTCGGCTTGGTAACCGGCGTCTGTTTCGCCGAAGTCGGTCACCAGGTGACCTGTGTGGACGTTGATGAAAACAAGATTAGCATGA
>CAYMGK010000104.1:0-6937 GCA_964389965.1 uncultured Clostridia bacterium
TCTGATCCCTTTCAGGGTCATATCCTATAGCATTGCCGACCACGAGAGCAATTGATTCTTTTTCATTATCATTTAGGCGGCGGTTTACAACTACAGAAACAGTGAGCTTATTGACAGCACCTGGGGCTACCGTTAGGTTTTCATGAATTTCATTTATTTCGTAGTTCTTTACAACTTCCGACTTTTGTTGTTCCGAATCACTTGACATAATCTGCTCATACCCCGGTACATTTGAATCCACTCCCGGAATTCCACCAGGATCTACACCAGTACCGCTAAAATGTTCCTTAAGTTCTTGAATACTTCTTACTATCCCTTCACCGGTTTCCTCATTTATAGGTTCAAACAGCCTTTTTTGTACCGTTTTTTTATCAAAATTGAGTTGTGCATTAACCCTTACTGCTATATTGCCCGGCCCTAATATTTGTTCTAATAGAGATTGTACATTGGTTTGGAGTTGTTTTTGAAAATTGTCTTGAATAACTAATTGGTTGTTTATTACTTCTTGCACCCCTTCTTCCTCTGAAAGTGGGATATTTGAAAGAGTCCTTCCGTATTGGTCAACTACCGTTATGTTTTCAGGTTTCATGTTTTTTACTGAATAACTAATCAAGTTAATAACACCGGCTACTTCTGCTTTTGTCATGTCAAAACCGGGTTTAATCTCTAAAAACACCGCGGCAGAAGGTTCATGTTCAGAATCAGGATCTATAAAAAGAGTCCTCTCTTGCTGGACTATGTAAATTCTGGCCGATTCCACAGCTTCCATTTTTTCAATAGACCTTGTCAACTCTCCCTGTAGGGCTTGATTGTACTGAATTTGCCTTTCCCAATCAGTGGTACCAAGTCTAGTTTTATTAAATATTTCATCAAAACCCAAAGATCCACCTTTAGGTAAACCTTCTTGGGCCAAGTCCACTTTAATCTTGTGTTTTTGTTTTGGATCTACCAGTATAGTCTTTCCCTCGTCCTCAAGTCTATATGGTATTTTATTATCATCAAATTTCCTAATTATTTCTCCAGCATCTTGCATGTCAAGATTGGAATAAAGTGGTACATACTTCGGCCTGCCTAGAAGATAAAGCATTAGGCCGAGCACAAGAATAGTGGCAATAGAAGATATGATGAACTTTATTTTTTGAGCTTTGCTTCTACTTTGCCAAAATTCAATAGCTCGCTGCCTTAATTTTTGAAAATAATTCATTGTTCACACCTTACCCGCTATATCTGCATTCTCATAATTTCTTGATATGCTTCCATAGCTTTATTTCGTATTTGTAAGGTGAGCTCCAGAGAGATCCTGGCCTTTTCACCGGCTATGATAACATTATGTAAATCAACTTCATCATTCAACATTTGCAGATTTAGCTGTGATTCATATTCTTTTTGATACATATTTGCTGCCATTAAAGCATCTTTGAATATTTGGCCAAAAGATTTCGCTTCTTGTTTTAATTCATTGAAATTATTTGATATGGTTTTACTATCGAATCCTATCTTCAAAAGTTCACCTCTCCCCTCCTAGGTTTGCTTAAATCCTGTTTATTTCAAGGGCTTTACTCATCATACTTTTCACCGAATTTACTACCGTTATATTAGCTTCATAACTCCTAGCAGCAGAAAGCATATCCACCATTTCTGTAACAATATTTACATTCGGAAATTCGACATATCCGTCAGCATTTGCATCGGGGTGGGTGGGATCATGTAAAACTACAAAGGGGCTTGTGTCCTTTTCTATTCTAACCGCTTTTACGCCGGCAGGTTTTGAAGTTTTGTGGCGTTTCTCTAAGAATCTCCCCTCCACTGTACGCTCTTGGAATACAACCCTCTCTCTTTGAAAAGGTCCTCCTTCTTTTGTTCGGGTAGTGTTTGCATTGGCTATATTATTTGAAATAATATCAAGTCTTAGTCTCTGAGCAGTTAAACCCGAAGCACTCACATTCAACGAATTGAAAAAGCCCATGCTCCTTATTTCCTCCCTTCACTAATCGCTGTATGTAACATTTTTAGCTTATTGCGCACCTGATCTGAAATAATATTATAGCCGAAAGTATTTTTTAGTATTTCTATCATTTCTTTATCAATATCCACATTGTTTTTATCGTTCCTAAAACTGCGGTCATGTTGGTAATGTACTTTTTCTTTAAACTTATTTGAATACCTATTTGCCTTAATGTGCCTAGCATTAGTAGTTGTTAATAAAAGATCATTTAGGTTCTGTTGAAAAACATCCTCAAAAGATATATCCCTTCTTTTATATCCGGGTGTATCAACATTAGCTAGATTATTAGCAAGAAGTTCATGTCTTTTTAATTTAACATCCAAAATTCTTTCCATTAAATCTATATCACCGAACAAATTCATTAGTTTAGCACCTTCTTTTTATTATATTGATATTAAAACCATAATTTTGCCAACTGGATTTCAACAAATGCTTTAATAGCACATGTTATCAATGCACTTTATCGAATATTCCCTCTTATGGGCATTATTGCAAAATTGAATAATCGTAAATTGGGGATTTGATATATCCTGGCTATTATGGGATTTATTGTTTTGCTGTGCTACTATATAATTAGACAAAAATCGGTAAAATCCTTTTTTTATAGCCCAATTACCTAATTAATAGGTATGCTTTTCTATACGCTCCCGAAATTTTATTGGCAGCATATATATATTCTATATTTTACCTTATATATTAGACATTAGTTTGCAAAATCCTGCCTAATAATGTAAGATATTTGGAGCATTTGCCGTTCCAAATATTTTATTTAAAATCGAGATTGCTTTTGGAATCAAGTCCGGTTCGATGCTTTGAAGGGCTTTCAGGGAATTATATATTAAAAAAAGCAGTTTAGACTGCTTTTTTTAATATATAATTCCTGTTTATTTTCACTTAACCAAATCTTCTACATTGGAATTAAGTCATAAAATCGGAATTTGGTATTTTTCGATTTGCAAATCTCAATTTTTTTTGCACTACGCCCTTACCTTTTTTAATTCTCTTAAGAGTTTGTCATTTAAGATCTTTATGTAAGTGCCTTTCATCCCTAAAGAACGAGATTCTATAACTCCTGCGCTTTCAAATTTTCTAAGAGCATTTACAATTACAGACCTTGTAATACCTACTCTGTCTGCAATTTTACTTGCTACTAAAAGTCCCTCACTTCCATCTAATTCCTCAAAGATATGTTCAACTGCTTCCAACTCGGAAAAAGATAAAGTACCTATAGCCAATTGCACTACAGCTTTTTTTCGAGCTTCTTCTTCTATTTCATCGCTCTTTGATCTTAAGATTTCCATTCCGATCACTGTCGCACTATATTCTGCTAATACTAAATCTTCTTCAGTAAATTTATTTTCAAGTCTTGTTAGTACTAATGTACCTAGCCTCTCTCCACCACCATTTATAGGAACAATTGTTGTCAGTTTATCAGAAGGATCACCTTCACTTTCACTAAAAAATGTGTCTTCGGGAAAGTCCTTGGTGATATTTGGTTTTGTCTCGTGAACATCAAGTAGTTTTTCATTAAGCTCTTTTGGCAACATTTTTTCTTCCAAAATCTCATCCATACCATTATATTCATAATCATCTAATATATGGTAACCCAATATTTTGCCTTTACGACTAGCAACATAGGCATTGGATGATAATACTTCACCGAGTGTTTTACATACATCGTTAAAGTCTACAGGGTATCCTGCCGACCTTTGTAAAAATTTATTGATTCTCCTAGTTTTCTCTAACAAACTTCCACTCATTTGAATTCCTCCTAAATACTTATTTTGAATTTTATTTGTGCATCGGAAATTATAAATTTTTCTTGATTTATCCTTTCCTGTTGCAATGTTTATTAGCCGTTTTATAAAATATATCTGTTAAGATCTTTGTCTTTGGCGATATCCTTCAATCTTTGCTTGACATAATCTTTATCAATAGTTATTTGTCTTTGCAATGATTCAGGCGCAGTAAAGGAAATATCCTCCAGCAACCTTTCCATAACTGTATAAAGTCGCCTTGCACCTATGTTTTCCGATTGTTGGTTGACAGATACTGCCACTTTTACAATTTCATTAATAGCATCTTCGGAAAAAAGGATTTTTATACCTTCAATTCCAATTAACGCAGTATATTGCTTTATTAGTGAGTTTTTTGGTTCGGTGAGAATCTTTTTTAAATCTTGTTCAGTTAAACTCTTCAGTTCAACTCTTACGGGGAAACGACCTTGCAGTTCCGGAATTAAATCGGAAGGTTTTGTAACATGAAAAGCACCTGCTGCAATGAACAATATATGGTCAGTTTTCACCGGACCATATTTTGTAACAACAGTAGAACCTTCTACAATTGGCAGTATATCGCGCTGAACACCTTCCCTTGAAACATCTGGCCCATAGGATTCTTTACCGGCAATTTTATCTATTTCATCAATGAAAATAATGCCAGTATTTTCAGCCTTTAGAATTGATTCACTGATAACTTCATCCATATCTATTAATTTTTGAGCTTCTTCTTGGGCAAGTATGCGGCGTGCAACACCGACAGTAGCCATACGCTTTTTTTTTCGCTTTGGAAATAGGTTTCCAAACATATCCTGAAAATTTATTCCCATCTCTTCCATTCCCGAAGCCGAAAAAACTTCTAACATGGGAGTTGGGTTGTCTTCAATTTCGATTTCAACCATTTCCTTGTCCAAGCTACCATTTTTAATCTTTCTTAAGATCTTATTTTGTTTTTCTTTTGCTATATCAGTTCTTTCATCATAAGTCTCTTCACTGCTGCCGTTTTTATCAAATCCTGATCCACTGAACAACTCTTCAAAAGGATTTGTAGGAGTAGACTTTTTAAGCGTCGGGCAAAGGATTTCCGCAATCTTTTGATTAGCAAGTGCTTCAGCCTTATTTTTAACTGTCTCCATTTTACAAGACTTAACCATCCGCAAAGATGTTTCAACTAAGTCCCTGACCATAGAGTCAACATCCCTTCCAACATATCCCACTTCTGTAAATTTAGTTGCTTCAACTTTAACGAAGGGTGCGTTTACAAGTTTAGCAAGACGCCTGGCTATTTCCGTTTTTCCCACCCCCGTCGGGCCAATCATTAAGATATTTTTCGGAATTACATCTTCTTTTATCTCTAAAGGTAGCTTTTGCCTTCTATATCTATTTCTGAGGGCTACTGCAACTGATTTTTTCGCATCATCTTGCCCAATAATATATTTGTCCAATTCTTTTACGATCTTTTTTGGTGTTAGGTCTTCCATAACCACTGCCCCCTTACAAAGATTCAACTGAAATGTGATTATTGGTATAAATACATATTTCTGATGTTATTTTTAACGACTCCTCCACTAATTTTTCCGTTGACAAATTTGAATAACGGTTGAGTGCTCTGGCAGCCGCAAGAGCATAAGGTCCTCCTGAACCTATAGCCGCAATGCCGTCATCCGGTTCTATAATTTCACCATTACCTGAAATAATCAATATATGTTTTTTATTTGCTACAATCAAAAGTGCTTCTAGTTTGCGTAGCATTTTATCTGTACGCCATTCTTTAGCGAGTTCTACTGCAGCTTTTATTAGATGTCCATGTGTTTCTTGTAATTTGCCCTCAAATTTTTCAAAAAGTGTAATTGCATCTGCCACAGATCCCGCAAAGCCTGCCAAAACACTTTTGTTATAAATTTTTCTTATTTTTTTCGCATTGTGTTTTACGACAGTATTTTGACCAAGAGTCACCTGCCCATCACCTGCAATGGCTGCACCTTTTTCATTTACTATCGCTAGTATTGTTGTAGCTGAAAACACTTTAGACCCCTTCTTTTTGATTCATTTGGTTTTGATTACGTTTCGGAAAGGCCTTGTCGTATACTT
This sequence comes from uncultured Clostridia bacterium, assembly GCA_964389965.1. GTDB lineage: Bacteria > Bacillota > Thermosediminibacteria > Thermosediminibacterales > Tepidanaerobacteraceae > DUNY01. The sequence continues at coordinate 5,875 of CAYMGK010000104.1, forward strand.
CTTTTAATCTCCTTTTTGTAACATGTGTATATAATTGCGTTGTAGATAGGCTTGAGTGACCTAAGAGCTCCTGAACAGTCTTTAAATCGGCATCATTGTCAAGCATATGTGTCGCAAAGGAATGCCTTAATGTGTGTGGACTGATCCGATTGTTCAACGCTGCAATCCTAACATATTTATCTATAATTCTTCTGACACTACGACATGATATGGGTGTTCCGTTTTTATTTAAAAATAAATCATCACTGACAATATCACCCATTAGAAAAGGTCTGCTTTTTTTTAGATATTCTTCAAGGCTTTCGGCCGCTTTCCGGCCAAAAAATACTACCCTTTCTTTTGAGCCTTTGCCAAAAACAACAATGTAGTTTGGACCAAAATTAATGTCCTGGATTTTCAATGAGACAAGCTCCCCTACCCTCATTCCTGTGGCGTAAAGTAATTCCATAATGGCCTTATCTCTAATCCCAAATTTGTCACTTTTAGGTATCGAAAATAATTTTTCGATTTCTTCCGGATACAAAAACAATGGAAGTTTTTTTGGTAATTTAGGTGAATTAACGGCTTTCGCTACATTTTCATGGACCAAACCCTCTGCTGCAAGATATCTATAAAAAATTCTTATTGTGGATAGTTTTCTAGCTATAGTCCGTTTCGAAATATCTTTACTGCGTAAATATGCTAAAAAACTCCTAATATTTAGGTGAGTAACATCTATTAAAACCGGATTGGAAAGTCCTTCGGATTTCAAAAATCTCAAAAATTGAAGAATATCTGTTTTATAGGCTTTAATTGTATTTTGAGACAGGTTTTTAATTGCCTTTTGATAATCAATGAAATCACTAATAAATGATTCATCCATGAGTACCAAACCTTTCAATTAACATTTAATATATTATCATAACATTTTAATTAATGCAAGGCCGAATTCTAAATTATTAATATATTTTTTTATTATTTCCTTTTTGCAAAACTCACCCATATTTCGACAAGATTTCACATAATCACTAACTATGCGGTTGTTTTTGATTTTCTTTTTGATTTGTAGCCACATTCTTTGTTG
>CAYMGK010000105.1:0-6933 GCA_964389965.1 uncultured Clostridia bacterium
ACAAACTAAACCCGCCTAAGGGACGCAAAAAGGACCACTTATTTGGGATGGGCAATCCTGCTCTAATTGCATACGCAAGCTCTAAAGCTCCTATGAATCCCCCATAAGCACGTGTATGAACATAAAATAGTATAACGGCTAAAACCAGAAAAAACCAGGCGAGAATCGTTAGCTTGCGCAAATTTTTTGGGACGTTCGTTGAATACCCATTACTATATGTTTTAAAAACTAAAATAGGAATTCTCTTGCCTACAGTCCAACCAAGAAAAATGGAAAAGTAAGTAGTTAATGCAAGCACAAATAAGACATGACTATATTCATAGCTCATAAATCTTTCCCACCCGTGCTGAAAACCAACTTCATTGGCAATATACAAGGAGGCAGGGGCAACGCCATAAAACAATCCAAAAAAGGCAGACATAAATGTGAATATGTCCACAGTTCGATGGTTGGATATTCTAATATACGCTATATAAAATAAAATCCCGCCAAATGTGATATGAAGTGCGATCAGTAGTAACATCTCTTCACCAACTTATTAAAAGATAATCCTTTGGTATAGTTATTTCCAGCAGATCTCTTTAGAATTAACAAACAACTGCTTCCTGAAAAGTAAACAATAATTTTTGAACTGTACGATGGCTACTAAGCTTGCTCCTAGTTTTGTCCAACAGTTAATATTTGCAGTATTATCACCCATCGTAGTAATTAGTTTATCGATGCAATCGTCATTACGACAAAACCTAATTTGTTCTAGCAAAATCTGCTTTCCTATCCTCTTCCCTCGTTGTTAACATCTATCATGTAAAGTGATATATAACCTACACATTGGAGTGCTAGGGGCATGCCGGACACGTAAAAGATTCCGTTTTGTTGATGATTCTTACAATCCCTTATTGCTTCAAAATAGTCAGGCGGCAGAGCACAGATTTTCGTAATACTTCTCCTCAAACTCTAACGGAGATAAGTCGTCTAAGTAGCTATGAATCCGCTTAGAGTTATACCAGGATGCCATATAATTGATTATAACGAGCTCAGCTTCACGTCTGGTGGCAAAATGCCTCCTAAGCACCAATTCCTTCTTTATTGTGGTGAAAAATGATTCCGCACAGGCATTATCATAGCAATCACCTTTCGCACTCATACTTTGCAGTATTTTATTATCGTGCAATAAATCTTGGAAGTCATATGAGGCATACTGCGATCCTCTGTCTGAGTGGAATATAAGCCCATCTGACGGACGTTCATGTTGTATAGCTTGCCTCATGGCTTTTAGAACTAATTCTTTATTCATACGGGCTACTAATGCCCAACCAACAACTTTGCGAGAGAATAGATCGATCACAGTTCCCAGATAAAGCCAACCCTTTCTAATATGGATGTATGTGATGTCACCAACCCACTTTTGGCATGGCTCAAAAGCCTGAAAATCCTGTCTAAGAAGGTTTGGAGCCACTGGTAAGGAATGCTTTGAGTTTGTTGTTGCTTTGAACTTCCGAGTTTGAACAGGTGCCAATCTACGTTTTTTCATTAATCGACGAATTCGGTCATTACTTGACTTAATACCCTTTTTACGTAGCTGTTTCTTTATTCGGCGATGCCCATAGCTACGATCAGATTCATAGAAGAAGGTCTTGATCGCCTCTGCCAGCAACAAATCAGCTTCTTCTCTCTGGGTGCGAGGACGATCCAGCCATTCATGAAAAGCGCTCCTGCTAACTTTAAACACTTTGCACATCTTCATGACGGAAAATTTGGAGCGGTGGTTCTTAATAAATAAGTATCTTACTTCCCGTCCTTGGCGAAGATGGCCATAGCTTTTTTAAAATAGCATTTTCCTCTTCTAAATCTCTAATCCTTTTCTGCATTTTCCGTGCTTCCTCGTCGGCTGGATGCAGATTGCCCTTCCCAGGAAAGGCTTCATCACCATGGGCAGCGAATTGCTTTACCCATGTTCTTATGGTTGTAGCGGTGACTCCAATATCTTCAGCAACTTCAGCTGGCTTTTTACCAGCCTCAGTCACAAGTCGAACCATTTCTTGTTTATATTCTTTGTTGAATCTAGCTCCTTTAGCCATGTATGGACACGCCCTTTCGTATTTATATTATAACAACCTTTCTGCGTGTCCGGCAAATCCGGTATAGATCACTTTATTCTTTAGTTGCTGCGATCTCATCTAATGGCTTTTCCTCATTTAAAATTGCATCCAGGACTTCTCTAAGTTTAGTAGATGAAGTTCCCTCGGTATACGGGAAATAAACTACTTCTACTCCTCTTGGCTTAAAAAAATCCTCATATATATTCCACTTTTTTGATCCTTTCCAGTCACTACCTTTGAATATTACATCAAACTTCAACTCTTCCCATGCCATTGTTTTATCTACATTGTTTTCGATTACCACTTGGTCTACATATACAATTGATTCTACAATCTGTTTTCTTTCCTCAAAACATATGATTGGCACTTTATTTTTTATCCTCTTAACTTCGTCGTCGGTAGTAACACCTACGATTAAATAATCACATTGTTCTTTTGCTCGCTTTAAAATATTTAAATGGCCAATATGAAATAAGTCAAACACACCAGTCGTATATCCAATTTTTCTTTTTTTCATATCCACACCTCTATCAAATAGACTTTTAAATTCAATCTATATCAACATCAATCTTAATAACTCTATGATGTGAGATTCTTTTATCCTCTGGAGGCAACTCCATATAATTTCCATAATGCCGAGTTAATACTTCATGGTAATTTGCTGGGGCTGGAAATTTATGTCCATTGAATTCGACCAATATTAAGTCATTGAAAGTTGATTTTTTCCTTAGAAACATTCCCCACCTTTTCTTTGAAACGCCATTAGTTAAATGATTTACGTATTGAGTATCTCTATTAATGAACATACAGTATAGTTTTTTTTGAATAGAATCTGTTGTTTTTTTAGGTATCACTTTTAATAAATAATGACTGATTAAAGAAGACATCTTTTTAAAAGAACTTTTGGTATTTAGACAATGCATTTTTACTCTTGTTAAGTTCAATCTTCCGAGTAAATAAATCGTGATGTATTGGATTTTACCTATAAATTCGTTTGGTTCCACATTGTCTAATGGGAATACATCAATATAAATTCCTTGATGAATATTTGTTTTAGACGTTGCTTGCTCGACAAAAAGCGAATTATTTTTCCTAATTTTAGCAAATTGCATTATATACTCTGGATCAGTTTCATGTGTCTGTAAAAAATAAGATGAATCTAGTTCGAATCCACAAACTTTTATAAACTTTTCATAGTCTTTTCTTAACATGCAAACGTCTATATCGTCATCCCATGGAATAACACCACCATGTCTTATTGCGCCTAACAAAGTTCCGGAAAATAGTTGATATGTTAAGTTATGCTTTTTGCATATCCTGTCAAACTCAATCAAAATATGTAATTGATTTTTTTGAACTTCTTTTAATATACTATTTTCTTCAACCACGATTTTAGCTCCCTGCAATAAATTAGAAATCTCCATCTGTTTTAATTATATTTTTAATAACATCTACAGTATACGCCGGTGTAGCATCCTTAAATATTTCAGGTTGATTTTATCTCTTCCTATACTTAATAATGCTACTCTCTGCTCATTCTTCTTTTTATAGCAAACACAATACTGTCCATTTCTTTTACTCGCATAAAGTATATAGCTACAAAATATACAAAAGCTCCTGTAACTATTGAATATAATAATGTCAAATTATTGCTTACAATAATACTAAAATAGGTGTAACTCCCATAAGCTATTCTACCCATAATAAAAGAAGCAATGATAATTTTTAATCCTTCAATATTATTTTGTGCAGCGAATTTTGAAATCATGCGCTGGTGCTTTTGCCTGATGTAAGCTGATAAAATCGTCAGGAGAGTACACTCAGTAAATCTTATCTACTTCGTTAAATTTATCAATAGAACTTCCATAAATGTCCCTTATCATCACAAGGAATATATCCTAAATGCCTAATCGCTCTATTAGTCTCCGTATACTAAAACCACGAATTTACTTTATAACCGCAATAATTTACGATATGACCCAACGCAAGCAAAAGTAGATCAACTGTTTCTGCGGGGGGGGGGGGGGGAACAACTTCCTTGTTACCATTTAGCCCGTAGCAGGAGTAGTACTTTGCTGGTTTTAGTTTACAAATATGGGGTAACTTAGCAAGTATCAGAGAAAAGTTTTACTCAGGTGGTTTCTAACTCCAGATTAGTCGCTATTATTTAGATTGTATACTACATTTATACCATAATAAGCAATTGCCAAGAACAAAACACCTCTCAGAATTATCAAAGGAGTATACAAATACCATCGAAAAGTTGTTGCAACAACATAAACCGAAAGACATTTTGCAAACCCGCTATTTGATAATGACACATTATTTATTATGCGCGAATAAGAACGAACTACCAAGGCACCCAAAATCAACCCAAACCATCCTAGAAAAAAGTGGAAATAAAATGGAAATACACCACCCCCATAATGGGGGAAAAAATGTTTAGTAAAAACAGAAAGGTTACTATCTGGAATGCGTCCCCCCGCAACAATCGAAAAAAGAAACTTGATAAATAATGCGATCCGGTCTTGTAAATAAAGTATCTCTTCAACTTTTAGGAAAGTAAGGGACGCATAATACGCTGCGTAGGCTGTATCTAATGCAAACGCCTGCATTTTTATTTGCTCCCAAGCCACTCGCATACCATCCACAGATAAAGCGAACCCACCACGCTCTATTCCTATCAGCGATAACATGACTAACCCTAGAAGTGCATACGGAGCTATCTTCCTAATCGTCAATTTATGGGAGTAGAACAAAACTATATATGCTATTATCAGCTGCAAGCCTATTACTCTTCCACCAAAAATAAAGTTTTGCAGAGAAAACAAAACGAGTACAACAGTCAAGACGAGTCGACTAAGTTTATTACTACCAACAAAATGAAAACCAACGATAAACAAGATAATGCTATATTCATACATGGGACTAGGGCTTCCACGCAAACCTGCAAATTCTGGTCTTCCAAACCCAACCATTAAAATATATAATAGCATGGCAACAATTACTGCCGTAATTGGAAGTGCTTTTTTTGGTTTATTTCTTATTAAAAAATTGTCTTCCGATCTCGTTTTCTGTATCTTAAAAGGGCTAAACAGATATAAAATCAAAGAAAAAGCAAAGAGAATGTGCAATCCCAAATTAGAAACAGAATCACCACGAAATGAAGTGAAAAAACTTTGAAATGAGGTGTTGATGTAATTTACCATAATAAAACTGTAATTACAATAAGCAACGACCGCATATACGGCAAATAAATTAAAATTATCTTTCACTTCATATACACTAAGGATAGAAATGGCAATAGTTAATAAGCCTATTAGTTTAAGATTAACATCGGGCGAATCGAGTAATAGAAAAACAAAATACAGACATACAAATAACCATGATATAGCATAACGCCTAAATTTTCTTGTGCGATTAACTTGATGTTCTCTTAGCATTGTCTAATTCTGTCCTCTATTCTTTATTATATAATTTCAAATAACTCCTATTAGTTTTCCACTTATTAAAATGCCGGATAGCCACTTGAGTGCAATCAGCTTGCACAGATGATTTATCAACATCTTTCATTTTTTGTATTGCATTTACAAGCCCGTTTAAATTATTCTTTTCAACCACCATACCACAATCACCCAACACACTCTCCGGACTTCCGCCCGTATCAAAAGTTATAACAGGGAGTCCGCATGCAAGTGCTTCTATGTTAGTAGTTGGGAAGTTGTCTTCTAAAGTAGGGTTAAGAAATACATCTGCGGCAGAATAAATTGAGGCGAGTTCAACAGCATTTTTAGTATTAGTAATGCCTACAATCCCTTCAGGAAGATCTTTCATTTGAGTAGGACTTAACCCAACTAGTATAACAACTTCATCTTCCAACAATTGTCCGCTCAGTTCATAAAAAATGTGTAGTCCTTTTTTTGCCGACCAAACATTAGCAACACCAAGGATTATAAACTTGTCTTCTAACCCATACTTTCTTCTAAAATCACTGGAAGTCGGTTTGAAAACAGAAAGGTCAATCCCGTTATTAATTACGTTTACAGGGTAATTACCTAAAAATGATGTCTTAACAAGTTCAGCCAGCCATTTAGAAGGAGAAACTATGGTCAGATCCCTTATACCTGTGAAGGATTCTTTTTTTCTTGCAAAGTTCAAGCGAGAATTATCAATTAGACTTTTCGGATATTCGCCTCTTTGTGGACAATTGCCACAATGAGTCTTCCACTTGTCACAACCAATATAATCAAAATGGGAACAGTGACCTGTAAAAGGCCAACAATCATGTAAAGTCCAAACAACTGGCTTATCGACGCTTTTTAAATATTCAAACAGAAGTTCAATATTAATGTAGTATCCATGTATATTGTGTAAATGAATAATATCCGGATCCAAGTCTTCCACGCTACGTAAGAAAAGACGTGTTGCTTTTCTGGAACCAAAGCCATGTTTATCCAAAGTACGCGTTAACAAAACATGCCTACATACATCCAAGTCAGTGCCTATACGGATATTTTCAGCACAATTTCGGGGGGTATTGCGACCAAAAGCTATATAGCTTTCATGTCCAGAGTTTATTAGAGTTTGATGTAGGTCTGTAGCAATCCTACCGGTACTACCGATCCCACATACTGAGTTGATCTGCAATACTTTCACTAGTACTTCCCCCAAACGACTCTATTTACATAATCTGTATATGACAATATTATCCTTAAAACTTTATCAGAAACATTTGGCATACTATAATCAGAAACTAACCTTAGAGTATCTTTTCCTTGTGTCTTTAATACCTCTAGACCCTGAATAATTCTTTCCTTTTTCAATCCTACCATCA
>CAYMGK010000106.1:0-1284 GCA_964389965.1 uncultured Clostridia bacterium
AGAAAAAAGAGCTAACAAACTGGGCAAAACCATGACATGGCCTCAAGTAGGCAAAAGATATACACATATTATAGAAAACACCATACAAACTGAGGCCAAAAGGAGGGCGTTTTAAAGTGTACAATCATTTTAAACGCATGACCGATTCAACTGGGATAATCCAATTTTCCAATAAGTCTGAACCCCTTCATGAAAGTGGTTATACAGCTGATGATAATGCAAGGGCATTAATCGTGGCTTTAGGCATGGAAGGAATAGAGCGGGGAAAATTGGTCGAAATTTACACGAAATTTTTACAAGAAGCCCAAATCGAAGATGGGAGTTGGCAGAATCTTAAAGTTCGAGACAAATACTATACTGTGATAAATTCCGAAGATAGTATTGGAAGGGGTATGCTTGCGGCTAGTTTTGCCGCAAGCTGTGACGTAGCCAAAACTAAAAATATCGGCTGTAAGATGTTAAAAAAAGTAATTCCCAAGGTTTTAACTGTCAGTTCACCCCGAGCCATATCCTATGCACTACTTGGGATGGTAAATATCATAGACTTCTACAAAAACAAAGATCTAATACCACATGCAAAACATCTTGCAAATAAACTTGTGAAACTCTATGATTTGAGTTATGGCCCTGGATGGCACTGGTTTGAGGATAGAATGACATACTGTAATGCAGTATTACCCCATGCTTTATTCGGTTTTTATATGGTGGAAAATGACATAAAGGTTTTGAAAGTGGCAAAAAATACTCTGGATTTTCTTACAGACTCCTTATTCAAAAAAGGGTATCTCAATATCGTCGGAAACCAAGGATGGTGGATCAAAAAGAACCATATACCTGCTTATGACCAACAGCCTGTAGATGCCGCATCTGTAACACTAGCCTGTTTACAGGCTTTTGTAGCTACTTGTGATAAGAGGTATATAGAAATGGCTCAAAAAGCATATAATTGGTATTGGGGAGAAAATCTCAACGGGCTTCCTTTGTTTAATGAAAACACTCAGGGCTGTTATGATGCACTTGTTCCACATGGGGTGAATTTAAATCAAGGAGCTGAGGCGGTTATTTCATTTTTAATGGCACATCAGGTTTTGCAAGATGTGAAGGCAAAAGAGCAAGAGATAATAATACCAGCGGTATAGGAGGGGCTAGTTTGGGGCATCAAAAAGTTGTATTTGAAGAAATAATGAATCAAGCAAAAACGAAGCTTGGAGCCGTGAAGGAAATTGATGTAGTCATAGGTATTCCTTTTTACAATGAAGTGGATACTCTCGGGGATATTGTTAA
>CAYMGK010000106.1:1294-6830 GCA_964389965.1 uncultured Clostridia bacterium
TCTAATGAAGCTAAAGATATATTAAAAAAGATTATTGTTAAAGTTGCAAAAAATAGTATGAAGGAAAAAAACAGGAAACTAATTGTTTGTGCAGGTGACCCTGCAGGTGAAATTGCCATGAAAATCATTGAAGAAGATCATGGTGATGAGATTGTGAGTTTTCTCATGCCACTTGGTATAAATGGTCGAGGGTTTAGCACAAGGGCTATCTTTGAATTTGGGCGCTATTTTAAATCAGATGTAGTGCTTTTAGAGGCAGACTTAAAAAGGCAAGGGGATAATGGTTTAAGCCCCGAATGGATAGACAGATTGGCATATCCTATTTTCGAAGATTATGATTTGGCAATGGCATGTTTCAAGAGACATTATTTTGAAGACATCATAAGTAACATACTAGTTACACCGATAATAGCGTCACTTTATGAAACAAAACTAAGGGACCCTCTAAGTGGCGTTATTGCAGTTTCCCGTGATTTGGTTGAAGGACTGTGCTCGGAATTTGACCAAAACAGTGATAATATCGAAAGTTACGGTATAAATCTTTGGATCATCATGACAGCCTTAAGATGGAATAAAAAAATATGCGAAGTTAATCTTGGTGCAAAACTTTCTCCTATTTCACTTGGCAAGAGATATATTGTCACAAAGGAAATGCTCAGAGTCTTGCTTCAATGTATAAAAAGAGATGAAGAAATATGGCTTAAAGACTCACAAGTGGTTAAGACTCCTGACATGTTTAGCTTTGAGTATGAGGATGTGCCTTTGAAGATTGATTATTGTTATAAAGAATTTTTAGATTCCTTTATTGAAGGAGTATTTCATTATGACAATCTTTTGGAAAAGGTTTTTGATGAAAAAACCTTACAATATATTGAGTCTATGACAAAGTTAAATATATTTCCTAATTATGACCCGGGAATTTGGGCCCAGATTGTTTATGAAATAACCCTAGCATGTAGTTTTAACTCGGAATTTCTTCCTGAAGATATGTCGGAGGTGTTCCTATCATTATTTTATGGAATGATGGCATCTTTGATAAAAGAAATCTCCAATATCAAAAAAGGACTTGATAATTCTAAGGTTGATATAGAACATATTATTTCAGCCCAAATGGGAGCAGTGGTAAACGAAACAATGGCGGCATTTGTTGAGAGAAAACCAAATCTTTTAGTAAAATGGCGGCAAAAAGCAAATGACACAAGTCCTATACTAACCCCTTTGGATTATCTAGAATTTGTTCCAGGTGTTCCAATTGTACTCCCGAAAAGATTGTACGGGACTAATCAACGTCAGATTAAAACCGGTAAAGTCTTTAAAAGACTCCAAATAAAATATAATAATGCTTTTAAGGACTTTTTGGATATACTCAACCTTGACAGCAACTCAACTCCGAAAGTCATAGGTGAGCGCTTGGGCGAATTCATGGCAGATTTAGAGAATACCGTTGAGAAATTGTGTCCTGGGGATTTGTATAGTGTAGAAGGCACAAGGAATGTAGTAGAAAATATTTTCAGCATTTTCCCCCACGATAAAGTGCTTGCTGTAAAGTGGCAAATTCTTAGAAAGCTATTATATGAGCACCCACCCGGTAATTTGATTTTAAGAATGGGCTTTAGAAGTCTTCGAGAGCTTCTAGAAAACATTGACGAGCGTGAGATTCTCACCTTAGCAGTATTTACTGAGGATAAGGATTACTTTGATAGGATTTTCTATTGGCTTAAAGACAATTTGAGGGCCGATAGTTTTGAAAAAGTTGAAATTCTGCCTATTGTAGTCGATCGAAATAATTTTCATGGTTCTGGTGAACTCAGGGAGATATCAGATTTAAATCGCCTTACGGCTCGTATAGCAGTAATGAATTTAGGCAAAGGTATGGGAGGGAATTATCCGAAACTACGATACTTTACACGAATAACTAAAAGCATAGTCGAAGGGGAACATTTTTCAGGTCTATGGGAGGCTTATGCTCAAGAGAGAAAAGAAGTGGGACGAAAGTTTGTCAACTCCATTCTGGGTCATTATGGTAAAGCCATGTTTTCGGCACATCATATCTTTGAAAATTGGCATCACAGGGTATTGGTTTCAAAACTGCGGACAATTGCAGACACCCTTAAAAAAGAAAATAAGGATGCCGGTGCTAAAAACATCGATACAATGGTTGAAGGCTATGGCCTCAGCTTGGTGCTAAATGATGGGACTTTCATGCCATGTTCTGCATGGACTTGGGCTAGTTTCAGTTTTAAAGGTGGAGATGGAATACCCACACCACTATTTTTACATGTGGAAAGGGATTGGTTTAACCATGATTTACTTGAGGAAATTTACAAAGAGATGGGTTATGATGTAGAAGAAATTTTGCAGCAGGTGTTTCAATTTATCAGTCAAGGCCGTGAAAGTATTGATTTAGCAAAGGTCATCTTAGGAGTAAAACCACATCGAGAAGAAGTGGTAATCCAAGAACTAGACTATTGGCCAAAAGCGGAGCCTTTGAGACGTCACAGTGAGATGCCCATGTTCAGTCCCAATAAAGAACATTGGTGGGAAAGTAGATTTGTGTTGAATACGGCATCATTGAGAATAAAAGATAAGGTGTATTTACTTTATAGAGCTTTTGGAGAGGATGGAATTTCTCGGATTGGTCTTGCAATTTCCGATGGATATAAAATAATCGAAAGGCTAAAAGACCCTATTTTTGTCCCTAAACTTCGGGAAGAAAGGAAAGGCTGTGAAGACCCCAGGACTGTAATAATTGATGATGAAATATTCATGCTCTATACGGCATATGACGGTATAGTGGCACAGATAGCTACTGCCTCCATTTCCGTAGTCGATTTTCTTGAGCGAAGGTTTGAACGTTGGGAAAGAAGGGGTTTGGCTTTTCCTGGGCTATGGGATAAAGATGCCATATTGTTTCCGGAGAAAATAGACGACAAATACGTCTTATACCACCGTATTGAACCGAGTATTTGGATTGCGTATTCCGACAAATTGGTTTTTCCTTGGCCGCGAAATGGTCACAAGATTATCATGGGGCCTCGTTCCGGATTGATGTGGGATTCCCTAAAAATAGGAGCAGGGGCACAGCCCATAAAAACCTATTACGGTTGGCTGCTTATATATCATGGAGTGGATCAAGATATGGTTTACCGTTTAGGTGTAATGCTAGCGGATTTAAAAGACCCAGGTCGCCTCCTATACCGCTCTCCTAATCCTACACTATCACCAAAGACCGAGTTTGAGATAGGTAAAAAAGGAAAGTGTTGGGTACCAAATGTAGTATTCACCTGTGGAGCCGTTCCCGCCCAGGACAAGGAAATTCTTGATGTAAATGACGAAATTTTGGTATACTATGGTGCAGCTGATACTTATATATGTCTTGCAACTGGCACAGTAGGTGATATGATTCCAAAAGAAGTAAGGGAAAGAATCGACAGCCGCAGATAAAAGGGCGAAAAACACAAAAAAGGAGAATTAGGGTTGTTAGCAATTTAAGCCACCGGCAACCCTAATTCTCCTTTTTACTGGAGGACTTTCTTAAATCTTCCCCAATCCTTGCCTGTATATGGGAAGTACATCGTTTTTTGTGAAAAAAGTAAGATATGACTTATACGACTCACTATCTAATCAAAACTTATCTTAAGATGATATTTTTTGAGTTGAGAACAAAGAGTATTTAATGATATATTTAATAATGAAGGCGAAGTTTGAGAAATTCCATATTTTAAGCATATTTTTTGAAGGATTTTTAGAATTGACGTCGAAGTTCTAAACTATGCAGTATAGTAGTTTATGGAGTGATGAATTTGATTGAAACATACGGCCTTACTAAGATGTATCCGGGTGGTCAAGTAGCTCTTAAAAATATAAATTTAAAAATCTCCAAAGGAGAGTTTGTTTTTATTGTAGGCCCAAGTGGGGCTGGAAAAACGACTTTTATTAAACTTCTATTTCGGGAAGAATTGCCTTCAAAGGGGCAAATCTTTTTTGATGGAAAAAATATTACAAGGCTTAGACCCCGAGAAGTACCATACTTAAGACGCCGTATGGGTATAGTCTTTCAGGATTGTCGGCTGCTACCCGAAAAGACCATTTACGAAAATGTTGCCTTTGCAATGGAAGTTGTTGAGGCACATAGTAGGGATATAAGAAAAAGGGTACCGTATGTTCTCGATAGGGTGGGTTTGTTGCATAAAGTTGATGCAAAACCGGCTGAGCTTTCCGGTGGAGAACAGCAAAGAATAGCATTGGCCCGGGCTATTGTAAACAATCCGGATATTCTCATTGCTGATGAGCCTACCGGTAACCTTGATCCAGATACTTCAAGGGATATTATAAATCTTCTTGACGATATCAATAAACGTGGCACTACCGTTTTAATTGCCACTCATGCTAGAGAATTGGTAGACTCTATGAAAAAACGGGTTATCCAATTAGAAAAAGGTAGTCTTGTAAGGGATGAGGAAAGAGGGGTATATAGTTATGAGACTCAGGACCATAAAGTATTTTTTTAAAGAATCCCTCACTAGTTTTGCAAGAAACCGATGGATGAGTATGGCCTCAATTGGTGCAGTGGCGGCTGCTCTCATAATTCTAGGTGCTTTCTTACTTTTATCTGTGAATTTCGACTATATCTTGAAAGATGTAGAATCTCAAGTAGAGATTTCGGTATATCTTGAAGATTACTTAGATCAAGATGCTATTTCGAGGCTTGACATGGATCTTGCAACTATTGCCGGCATAAAAGAAATAAAATTCATTTCCAAAGAAATGGCTATAAAAGAATTTAAAGAACAAGTTGGAGAGGAATTGTTAGAGGGTATTGAAAACCCCCTACCCAATTCTTTTCGGATTAAAGTCAATGATCCACATGAAGTTGCACTGGTTGCTGAGAAAATCCAGGCATTTAACGGGGTAGAAGAGGTTAAATATGGTAAAGGTATTGTGGAAAAACTATTTGATATTATTCATTGGATTAGGGTTATTGGCATAATCATAATGGCCATTTTTGCAGTTATTTCGGTTTTTATCATCTCAAATACCATAAGACTTACAGTTTTTGCCCGGAGACGTGAAATAAATATTATGAAGTACATTGGGGCCACTAATTGGTTTGTGCGCTGGCCGTTTTTGATAGAGGGAATGGTGCTTGGATTAATCGGTTCTTTTTTAGCGATAAGTATTTTAGGTGTTGCATATAACTACCTTTATATTACGGTGAAACTCAACATTCCTATGATTTCTCTACTACCGAAAGAACAATTCAACAATTACGCCCTTGGTTTCTTGGGTATTGGTATGTTCATAGGTGCTTTTGGCAGTAGTTTCTCCATGAGAAGGTTCCTGAATGTTTAGGTGTTTTAAGAGGAGGATGAGAATGAGCTATAAAGGACAAAAATTACTTCCCATTTTTTTACTATTGGTGATAATAGCTGTAACCGCTCCTGTTATGGCAGATGATATTGACGATCTAAAAAATAGGCAAAATATTATAAGCACGCAAATCGACAATCTTAAACGCAGTATCCAAAAGGTGGAC
>CAYMGK010000107.1:0-6822 GCA_964389965.1 uncultured Clostridia bacterium
AAATTCAGTGTAATACCTATGTTAGGTGTGTTCAGTGGTTTCGTAACAACGGCGATTGTCCAAAGTAGCAGTGTTACCATTGGCATACTCCAGGCCCTTGCAAGCCAAGGTTTGGTTGATCTTCACATGGCCCTTCCTATATTATTTGGGGACAATATAGGTTCATGTGTAACAGCACTTATCTCAAGTATAGGTACTAATATAAGTGCAAGAAGAGCTGCCCTTTTTCATTTCATTTCAAAGGTAATTGGTACAATCATATTTATGTTAATCCTTCCTTTGGTGCATAAGTTTGTAGCCATTACTTCCATTGAACCTATAAGGCAGATTGCCAATGCACATACTTTTTTTAATGTAGCCAATACAATCATACAATACCCCTTCGCAATTTTATTGATAAAACTTGTGACTTACCTTATCCCCGGCGAAATTGAAGTTGTGGAGCGAGGCTTGAAATATATTGATGACAGGCTTTTGGATACACCTACACTTGCCTTGACTCAAGTAAAAAAAGAAATTGCTCGAATGGGCAACCTTGCATTAGATACTTTAAAGGATTCAGTCAATGTATTTGTTAAATACAATAAGAAAAAAGATAAACTTATCAGGGAAAAAGAAATAGTTATAAATGAGCTTGCTCGGGAGACCACCCGTTATTTGACATTGCTTTCTCGGACAACCCTTCCCACTGATAAATACGATTCTATAACACATTTGATAAGTGCGGTAAACGACATGGAACGTGTTGGAGACCATGCTATTAATGTTTTGGAGTTGGCGGAATATCGTGATGAAAATGAATTGCCTTTTAGCGAAGAAGCTATAAACGGCTTACTAAAGATGGCATCTAAGGCACAAGAGACATTCGATACGGCTATTTATTCTTTCTTAAATTGGGATGAGAAAAGTGCTAGGAAAGTCTTAACTGATGAGGTCGAAATTGACAATATGGAGCAGATCTTGCGAAAAGACCATATAAAGAGGCTCAATGAAGGTACATGTAATCCAAGTTCCGGTGTTATTTTTCTCGATATGTTAAGTAATTTAGAACGTGTAGGCGACCATTCTTATAATATAGCAACTTATGTCTTAAATATTGATAAGAACTATAAAAACCTATTACAACAGCATTTTTAATTCAATTGTTGAAATCCACATTAGCACGAATTTGTAGAACAAATCTTGTGGGAAGTATGGTATTATATATATAAGATGACATTTTTTAGAGGGGGTATTCCTTTGGAAAGCACAGACATAGCTAAGATTGCCGTGAAAATGGCTCTTTCGACTCGATCAGAAGAGGCCGAATTAAAGCAAGTCTTTGGAAATATGAAAGTGAGTGTATGTGCTGTTGATTTCGGTGGAAACTTGATAAATTCTATTGAGAAAATCATTGAAAGGGCACTTGTTGCCGCAAAGCGAGAAGGCATAATAAAGGAAAATGTCCATGTGCTAGAAGGTGCACTTATTGGAGCAACTCGTGAAGCTTTGTCACAAGTCTTGCAAAAGGCCATGGGTTTTAATGTTGGTGGCAAAATAGGAATAGCTCGCTGGGGTGAACATGTAAGTGTAGCAATGTTTTTCGGTGTGGGGTTTTTAAACTACAACGAAGTCGTAATAGGACTTGGACATAGGGCCTTACCGACAAATGGGGATAATACCTAGCACCGCTGGTAGATACCAAAAGAAAAAAATTTGTTGACAAATTCAGATTATGGGGATATAATTTAAAAAAATACTTGTAGAACGGTAGTATGGTAGGAGATGGTTTTGGGAAAAACACTCTTACTGGGTGTTTTTTTGTTGTACTTTTTTCTCCCCATGCTAACCAAGAGAAAGGAGTTTTTTTAATTGAAAAAAGGTTTTACAATCGTTCTAGTCTTGCTAACCACTTTAACACTCATGCTTTCAGGATGCGGGGGCACTGCCGACAATAATTCGGATGCAAAGGATCCCGCTTCAGGAAAAACTGTAACAGAAAAGGTCTTTAAAATCGGTATATCCCAGTTTGTTGAACATCCTGCACTGGACGATGCACGTGAGGGTTTTTTAGTTGGATTAAAGGAGGCAGGCTTTGAAGAAGGTAAGAATATAGAAATCTTACTGGAAAATGCGCAGGCTGACTTCCCCACTACTCAAACAATAGCTAATAATCTTATATCTGAAAAGGTAGATTTAATCCTTGCTATCGCCACACCTTCGGCTCAGTCTGCTGCAAATGCTACTAAGGATATTCCTATTTTAATAACAGCTGTTACAGACCCAGTGGATGCCGGCCTTGTAGAAAATGCGGATAGACCCGGGGCCAACATTACCGGCACTACTGACATGAATCCAGTAGAGGAACAATTGGAATTGTTAAAGGAAATCTTTCCCGAATCTAAAAATGTAGGTGTGATTTACAATGCCGCTGAACCGAACTCAGTTATACAAATTGATATTGCAAAAGAAGTGGCTGAGGATATGGGCCTTGAAATATTTGAAGCAACTGTAGCTAACAGTGGTGAAGTAAATCAGGCTGTTCAATCTTTGGCCGGGAAAGTGGATGTTATATACACTCCTACAGATAACACTGTTGCTTCGGCCATGAGTGCAATTGTCAAAGTGGCAAATGATGCTAATATACCTGTCATTGGCGCGGAAAAAGGTCAAGTAGAGGGTGGAGCCCTTGCGACTCTTGGAATAGATTATTACTTGTTGGGGATACAAACAGGTCATATTGCCGCAAATGTTTTAAATGGCGAGGACCCCGCAGGTATTCCCATTGCAGAACCTAAGGATAGAAAACTTGTAATAAATAAGAGTTCCGCTGATATCTTAGGTATAACCATTCCTGAACAAGTGCTGTCGAGGGCCGATGAGGTTATAGAAAAGTAGAAATATCAAAGGTGTGATTTTCTGATGCAAAGCTTATTATCAAAACTACTGGAATTCGGGCCTATGCAGCTTAATCTGGTCGTAAAATCTTTAGAACAGGGCCTGGTATTTGGAATAATGGCTTTAGGTGTATATATCACTTTTAAGATACTAAGGTTTTCGGATCTATCTGTTGACGGCAGCTTTCCCTTAGGGGCTGCTGTGGCCGCTTCTCTTATCGTAAGCGGCCACAGTCCCTTTTTTGCTACAGCGGCAGCACTTTTCGCCGGGACAGGTGCCGGGTTAGTCACTGGAATCTTGAACACAAAAGCCGGGATAAGTGACCTGCTATCTGGGATTTTAACCATGACTTCCCTTTATTCTATTAACCTTCGCATAATGGGTCGGCCCAATACGCCTTTGTTAAATCAACCCACTATTTATTCCTTAACTGACGGCCTTTTCCAAAACATCTGGCCATCTTTCCCTTCTAAATATATCTATCTATTGTTTTTTATAGTATTTGCATTATTATGGAAAGTCCTTTTAGACGCTTTTTTGAAAACACAAATTGGCTTTGCCCTTAGAGCAACAGGTGATAACCCCCAAATGATACGAAGTCAAGGTGTGGACACAGATCTGGCGAAAATTACCGGCCTTATAATTTCCAATAGCCTTGTTGCATTATCCGGTGCTTTGGTTGCTCAATACCAGGGATTTGCCGATGTAGGGATGGGTGTAGGCACTATTGTAGCGGGATTAGCCTCGGTAATAATAGGTGATTCCCTATTAAAAGGTAGGACCATCTTCATAAGCACATTAGGTGTGTTGATTGGTTCATTTTTGTATAGGTTTAGCATATCCCTAGTGCTTTCTTTCCGACTTGCCCAAGCTTCAGATCTAAAGTTGTTTACGGCTGTTGTGGTAGTTATCGCTTTAACTGCACCCCGCTTTAGGAGGTCTCTTTCACTGCCTACAAAAAGTTGAAAAAATACAGTGGAAACATCTTTAAAGTAAAAACAATTTTCGGCAACAATAAAAAACTATCAACGGTCCCTGTGTATCTTGAAAGGATGTGGGTCTTATGGTGATTCTCGAACACGTACAAAAAGTTTTTCATGCTAACACACCTAATGAAAATCCGGTGCTGAGAAATTTATCTTTGAAAATAGAAGACGGTGATTTTATCACAGTAATCGGCAGCAATGGTGCCGGTAAATCAACCATGCTCAATGCCATCGCAGGTGTATATCCCATTGAAAACGGTAGAATCATATTAGATGGAATAGACATTACAAATCTTGCCGAATGTAAACGGGCGGCTTTTATTGGTCGTGTCTTTCAAGATCCCATGTTGGGGACTTCACCTTCGATGACAATTGAAGAAAATCTCTCAATGGCTTATGCTAGGCCGAATAATATGAGGCTTTGTTGGGGCCTGAATTTTAATCGTAGAAGGATGTTCAAAGACTTTCTTAAAAACATTCCTTTGGGGCTAGAAAACCGCCTTTCCACTAAGGTCAGATTGCTTTCGGGCGGTCAAAGGCAGGCATTAACCCTTGTCATGGCTACAATTAAGCAACCAAAACTTTTGCTCCTGGACGAACACACTGCCGCGTTAGACCCAAAAACGGCCCTTTTAGTAAACAGCCTTACTGAAGAAATCGTGCATAAAAACAAAATTACCACAATTATGGTAACGCACAATTTAGAGCATGCTATAAAAATGGGCAACCGGCTTGTTATGATGCACAAAGGCCAAATAGTCATGGATCTGAAATCGGAGGAAAAGTCCACCATGACTATTCCACGCTTACTAAATAAATTTGAACAACTTCAGGGTGAAAAATTCGTCGATGACAGAGTCATGCTAGCTTAAAGATTAAATTCCGCATAATGCTTTTCTCCTTCTTGGTGTAGAAAAACTATTCCCTTTTTTCTTTTTTTTGTATTATGAGGCACATCATATCTGAACAGTCCATAACTCATTTGTTTTGACATCTCACGACCTGACATGCTCATGGCTTGGGGCAAATTTTCCTTGAGCCATTTTTCATTATATACATGTGACTTGGCTTTATTTAAAAAATCACGGGTTTCGATAGGTTCAACACACTCTGGCATAGCCCCCTTGCCACTTGTCAGCATAAAATCAAATTTGACCATATCCCTTAACAACTCAACATTCACTCCCAGACTCCCAGCAAAGTTATACAATATATCATATCTGCTTTTCAATGAATGTCTTATTCTAAAAAGGCCTTTTGCATTGCAATATCCATAAAAAGCCGAGTAAAAATCAAAGGGTCTTTTAAATAGTTTGTTTAAATACTCAATTGAATGATCAAACCTACCTGTATTGTAGTATTTATCCAAAAGCCGTGCTATTCCCTTGAGTATGCAAAGTTCCCTATAACTTATGTCCTTTGTATAGAGAACTTCATAAGGGGGTTTTGAACGGTATACAATCCCATATTTTTCAGCATACTTTTTCAAGTAAGTGCCTTTTAAAAGTTTTAGAAATCCCAACTGTATTTCTTCCGGCTGCAAATTATAAACATCATCAAAAGAGTTTCCGAAGCTTTCAAAACCTTCATGGGGCAGACCTGCGATCAAATCCACATGAAGGTTTATGCCCGTTGTTTTAAGCCTTTCAATTCCTTCAAGAGACCTTTTCACATTGGGTGTCCTGGATATTTCTCTGAGAGTATTAGGATTTGTGCTCTGTATTCCCACTTCAAATTGTAATCGGTTTTCAAGTCCTTTCAATGCGCCGATGAAATCATCGTTTACCAGTTCAGGATTTATTTCACAGTGGAATATAGTATCTCCCGGAAGTTGGCGGATAATATCCAATAAAGCCAAAGCCCTAGGTAAATAACAATTAAAGGAGCGGTCAACTAATTTCACAACTTTTACACCCATCGTAGTGAATCTTTGCATATCCCCTTTTACCTTTATTAGATCGGCTGTTCTCACATCATTATCTAGTGAAGACAGACAGAAAGCACATTTAAAAGGGCATCCCCGGGATGTTTCATAATATACAAGTTTATGTTCAAGGTTTTCATCAAAATAGGGAAATGGAATGTGATTTAAATCAACATAACCCTTTGCTGGATTTATAAGAATCTCGTCACAGTCCCTATATACTAATCCGTCCACATCTTCTACGGGTATATTTCCTTTTAAAACCTGAAGCAATTTACAAAAGCGTTCTTCCCCTTCATTTAGTACAATATAATCTACATGGGGCCTTTCTTTAAGCAAGTCCTTCGCTTCATAGGATACTTCCGGCCCCCCTAGGACTATTACCGTATGGGGTTTTATTTTTTTTATGTTTTCTGCCATATATAGCACATCTTCTATGTTCCATAAATAACAGGAAAACCCGACCAAATCTGCATTGTAACTTATAATATCTTCTAAAACTTCGTCCATATTATCATTTATAGTGGCTTCATAGAAGGTAATACCTTCTTTTTGATTATATCTGGCTATATTTCTTATAGCCAGATTTGTATGTATAAACTTTGCGTTAATGCCTACCAATAATGCTTTCATATATATCCCCCAGTTGTATTTCGGTTTTACTTATATTTGTAATCATGATCATTATACCATGACTTTTAGGGACTTTTAAATCATTCGAAAGAAGTAGGTTGATATACAAAAAAGGCGTACCTATTGTTTTTAGGTAAGCCTTTTTTTGTACGGGCACTTTAGATTTATTATTCGTCAGGATGTTTCACTGGTTATTGCAAGGGTGTCTGAAATATAATTGACAAGTGTGATAATATCAAACACTGGCAGCCCCACTACTTCTTGCACTGCATCCCGGAAAGGAGGCATGTTTGTGCATTCAAAGACTATTGCCCCTATATCAGGATTTTCCGTCACCATTTTACTTGCAACTTTCACCATTTCGTTTTCTGCTTTTGCTATATCAAGGGTTTCTTTCTGTCC
>CAYMGK010000108.1:0-6811 GCA_964389965.1 uncultured Clostridia bacterium
GTAGCCTGCCTTGAGTGAAATGGGCGGAAAAAGATTTTTTAGTTGATTTGCAATTTGGCCTAATTGCAGATCAATTACTCACCTTTGAAATCCTTTTTGCAAAAGAGGCTAAAGGGAGGAGGTTTTGGAGGGGAAATCTCCTAGACTGTCCCTTAAGGAAATGGATTGGGGATTACAGTGCGGACTAAGTGGTAATCTAGCCCTGTTCATGGTGACATAGCAGTTGTGGGCTTAAAGGGGAACCATCTTTTCGGCAACGATTAGATGCCTACTGGGGAAATCCTGCTAGACCTAAGCCGTAAAATTTACCCTATCTATTACCACCTGTTTCGATTAAAAAAACGGGGGATGTTTTGTTGAATTTTGCTCTAAAGAAAAAAAACTCGAAAAAAAATAAAGAGGGTTCAAGAGCGGGCTGGATATTTAAAATCATTATTTTAGCTTTTGGACTCTCTGTTTTTTTTAGCTTTATAGCCGAGGTTCTACTAAAAAAGGTAGATGTTTTTATATCATTATTGATTTTGTTAGCAATAATTGCTATTGGAATTGTTTTTGATATAATTGGGGTGGCTGTCACATCTGCAAGTGAAACCCCCTTTCACGCCATGGCCGCAGATAGAATTCGTGGGGGCAAGGAAGCGGTCAAGCTTATTAGAAATGCTGATAAGGTATCCAATTTTTGCAATGATGTTATTGGGGATATTAGTGGTATCATAAGCGGGACCGCCGGGGCCGCGATTATCCTAAAAGCCTTGCTACACGTAAATGGCAAAAAAGAAATGCTTCTAAATATATTAATGGCAGGAGTGATTTCCATACTAACAATTGGAGGCAAGGCAATGGGCAAAAGTGTGGCAATAAACAATTCAAAAGCAATTGTATACGCTGTAGCCTTGTTCCTTAGCAAATTAAAGGCTCATTTTATATTTAATATTTCTATAAAACGGAGAAAATAATGAAGCCAATAGGAGAATGACATTGAGCAAAAAAAAACAAAGACTTGATGTTTTATTGGTAGATAAGGGAATAATCAATAGTAGGGAAAAAGCAAAGGCCGAAATAATGTGTGGCAATGTATTAGTTAATACGCGCGTTATTGATAAACCAGGAACAAAAATCGATGTTGATAGCAGTATAAAAATTAAACAATCACTTCCGTATGTAAGTAGAGGTGGCCTTAAGCTCGAAAAAGCCCTCACATTGTTTAAAATTGAAGTAAAAGGTAAAGTCGCATTAGATGCCGGTGCATCGACCGGTGGATTTACTGACTGCATGCTAAAGAATGGTGCAAAACGGGTTTATGCTGTTGATGTGGGGTATGGACAGCTGGCTTACAGTCTTAGAAAAGATGCGCGGGTAATAGTTTTAGAAAGGAGAAATGCTAGATATTTAAGACCTACAGATATTGGAGAAAAACCAGATATCATTACTGCAGATCTGTCATTTATATCACTTACCAAGGTTTTTAAACCTTTTTTTCAGCTTATGAAAGAACATGGGGACTTAATCACATTAATAAAACCCCAATTTGAAGTTGGTAGATCTCAAGTAGGTAAAAAGGGAGTCGTTAAAGATTTCAGCCTTCACATGGAAGCCATCAACAATATAATTATAAATGCCAAGGAGCACAGTTTCTACACATACAACCTTACATATTCACCCATAAAAGGGTCTAAAGGCAACATAGAATACCTTGCTCATTTTAAGAAGAACTGTAAAACTGACAACTTAGTTAATGTAAAAGCCGTAGTAGAAAAATCGCATGCTGAGTTGTTCTAAAGAGCAATTCCATTACATTTTTTACGGAAGGTATAAAATGAAAATAGAAGTCATTTCCTATGTTTTTTTCGGGATTATCACAGGTGTTATTTTAACAATTAATATTTCGAAATATCTAAGAAAACGGAACTTCAAAAAAAAGATGCAAAAAGCAAAGAAAAGTGAGCATAGGGCCGTAAAATTTTTAGAAAATAAGGGTTATCAAATACTGGATTTCCAAAAAAAATGCTTTTATACATTGTATATTGATAACAAACCATACAAAATTGAAGTCAAAGCGGATTTAATAGTGAAAAAGGGAAATAAAAACTTTGTTGCCGAAGTAAAAACCGGTGAAAAAGTTACCTCACCGAAATACACAGGCACACGTAGACAATTACTGGAATATTACATGGCATACCGACCTGATGGTCTAATCTTGGTTGATATGGAAAGACAAAAAATAAGGACTATAAAATATTCCATTTTGAGATATAATAAAGAAGTTTTTGTAAAACGTTTGGTGTGGGTTTCAACTATACTCTTTCTTGGCTTTATTATGGGCTTTTTAACCAGAGGAGGATGAAATGCTTACTATAGGCCTATATCCAAATTTATCGAAAAAAGATTCAATAAAAATCACTAGGAATTTAATTGATTGGCTAGAAAAACGGAATTATTCGGTATTTATGCCGGAAAAAATTGCTAAATCCCTTTCTATGCCCTGCAATTCCGCCGAATTAAATAACATCGTCAAAAAAGCTGATATTGCAATTACTTTAGGGGGTGACGGCACGCTTTTGAGTGTAGCCAGACAAGTGGCTTCCTTTAAAACACCTATACTAGGCATAAATATGGGTCATGTGGGATTTCTAACAGAAATAGAACTCCCGGATCTATATGCTGACTTTGAGCGTTTCAACAAAGGAGAATATAGTGTTGACGTTAGAATGATGCTCGAAGCCAATGTAGTTCGCAACGGACAGGTTTTAAAGAAGTTTTTTGCCCTAAATGACGCAGTAGTAACAAAAGGCCCTTTTGCAAGATTAATACGTCTTGAAACCTTTGTCAACGATAATTACGTAGATACATATCCTGCGGACGGAATAATAATTTCAACCCCGACAGGTTCTACAGCATATTCCTTATCAGCCGGGGGGCCAATAATTAACCCTAATATGAACCTTTTATTATTAACACCTATATGTCCACACACGCTTCAAAGTCGTTCTATAGTCCTATCTAAAAATGATATAATCAGGGTAAAGCTTTTAGCCGAGCACCCAGATGTTATGCTGACAGTGGACGGTCAGCAGGGATACGAACTACAGCCTAAAGACCAAATTCTCATCAAAAGATCCCCTTATTCAACAAGATTGATACGCATAAAAAAAAGAAGTTTTTATGATGTGCTCAGAAAAAAACTTACTGAATAACATCATGTCTTAAGCGAGGTGTGTTATGAAACAAAAAAGGCATATTAGGATTTTAGAAATAATTAGGGAAAAACCTATAGAGACCCAGGAAGAACTGGCGACCGAATTAGAAAAAGGAGGATTTAAAGTAACTCAGGCTACGGTATCCAGAGATATTAAGGAATTAGGACTTATAAAAGATTTAAGGATTAACGGCCAATATTGCTATGTAGAACCAGAGCGAACTTCTCTTTCTTCGGACAGATTACTAAAAATGTTTAAAGAATCTATTTTAAGTTTTGTACCTACAGAGAACCTCATTGTCGTTAAAACATCCTCCGGAACGGCTTCTGCAGTAGCCGAGGCTATTGACAGCCTGAATTTAAATAGTGTATTGGGCACTATTGCAGGTGATAATACTATTTTAGTTGTATTAAAATCTAAAGAAGTTGCAAGTGATATTATGGAGAAATTTAGAAAAATTATGAGATAGGGAGGTCAATTTATGCTCCTTAACCTCTGTATTAAAGACTACATTTTAATTGATTATTTATCAATTGTTTTTGGCCCGGGATTAAACATCCTCACAGGCGAAACTGGGGCCGGAAAATCTATTATTATAGATGCAATTAACATTATTATAGGAGAAAGGGCTTACACCGACTTTATCCGTGCTGAAAAGGAAAACGCTAGCGTTGAAGCAGTTTTTGATTACGAAAATGCTAAGGTAGATGACATTCTAAAGGAATACGGAGTTGAACCAGAAAATAATACATTGATCATAAGTAGGGAAATTAGCATAAAGGGACGAAGTATCTCAAGGTTGAACGGTAAAATGGTTCCCGCTTCGGCCCTGAAAAGGGTGGGCAAAGAGCTAATTGATATACACGGGCAACATCGGCATCAGTCGTTACTTGACAGTAAAAACCATATGCAGATATTGGATGCATTTGGATATGACAATATATCAAAATCTAAAGATATAGTCCGTAATTTATACAAAAAGCATTGCCAAATTCAAAAGAAAATAAGCCATTTAGAACGCAAATATGAAGATTTTTGCTTACATCGAGATAGATTGAAATACGAAGTGGATGAATTGGAAAAGGCCCAATTAAAACCTGATGAGGAAGAAATCCTAAAAAATGATATAAAGATCCTAGAAAATGCCGAAAGTATATTTGGGTCCTTGGAATATGCATACAATTTACTATATCAAGGCTATGAAACAACATCTATCATTGATAATCTCAACAACATAATTAATAAGCTTGAAGGAATTATCAATTACTACAAACCGATTTATAATATCCATCAATCACTCAAAAATATTTTATATGAGTTAGAAGATATCTCATCTACTATAAGAAATATGCAAGGTACAATTGATTTTGATGTGGGAAAACTTAATATGTTAAATGCCAGATTAGAATTGTTAGACAGACTAAAATCAAAATACAGTAAAAGCATATCTGAACTTCTAGAATATAAAGTGCAGGCTACTGCCGAACTTGACAAAGCATTCAATATGAATGAACAAATAGACATACTAAAAGATAAAGCAACAAAGATAAAACAGGATCTTTCTAAAAGTGCTGTCAAACTTCATAGCAAAAGGAAGGCATTGGCAAAGAATCTTGAACAGAGCATATCTAGGGAATTAAGAGATTTAGGTATGAAAAACGTAATATTTAAAGTTGAAATAACAATACAGGAAGATTTAAATGGAGTTGAAGTTAATGGAAAAAAAATTCGTATAACTGAGGAGGGTTTCGATAACATAGAATTTCTAATATCCACAAATCCAGGAGAGCCGTTAAAACCTTTAGCAAAAATTATTTCCGGTGGAGAATCTTCCCGAATAATGTTGGCACTAAAAAACATCTTAGCTCGAGTTGATAATATTCCGTGCTTGATATTTGATGAAATAGACGCCGGTATAGATGGAAGAACAGCACAAATTGTGGGAGAAAAACTTTCAAAACTTAGTGACAAACGTCAGGTCCTATGTGTAACTCACTCACCACAGATAGCGAGTCTTGGGGATAAGCATTTCCTTATAAGAAAAAAAGATATTGATGGTAAAACATTTACAAATGTTAATAATATTAAAGATAAAGACCGAATAGAAGAACTTGCCCGGATGTTAGGGGGAGCGAAAATTACCGAAAATACTTTGACACATGCAAAAGAAATGCTAAATATGGCAAGAAATATAAAAAATAAGCTTTAATTGCTTTAATTGCTTTAATTAAATGTAGAAAAGCCTTGGAATTTCAACAAAGGCTTTTTTATTTTGAAAAAACTATCCAACAAACAGCATAAAAATATATCGTTACGGTTATGTTATAATCCGTAGGAAAGATTTTCGACCCCATAGTTTCAAGGAGTGAAGGATTTGCAAACTCCCAAATTGAAGAAACTTGTTTTACTGTGTATGATATTATTAATATTAATAATATCTATGACAAACATTTTTTTAGGACATCTGCCACAGGAAATAAGGATTATTGAAGGAAAAGAACAGAAATTTCCATCAAAAGTTCCGCTTACCTTACAACTTTTTTGCGAAAAGCCTTTTTTTATTAATGGTCAATGTCTGGAAGACAAATTAACAGTTAATTTAAATAAACCCTTAGCTTTAAAATCATCAGTTGTAGGAACATATGATCTAGAATTTAAGTGGCTAGGAATTATATCAATAAAAAGGCTCAAAGTCCATGTGATGCCTAGTGTTAGGGTGATACCCGGAGGACATTCCCTAGGAGTTAAACTTCGCCCGAATGGGGTTATTGTTGTGGGTTATGCGGCCGTAGTAGATAAAAATGGTTTAAAACACCAACCGGCTCGGGATGCTGGAATAAAAGTCGGAGATACAATTTTGATGGTAAATAACATAAAAATCTTTCAAGCAGAGGAATTATCTCAAATAATAGTCGGGAAAGAATCGGTTCTTGTCACTGTGAAAAGAAATGGTCAAATATTTGACGTAAATCTAAATCCCGTGAAAAATAATTTTGGTTTTTATCAATTGGGTTTATGGGTGCGGGATGTAGCCGCAGGTGTAGGTACCCTGACGTTTTATGATCCCGAAACAGGGTTATATGGTGCGTTAGGTCATATAATTTCTGACACAGATACAGGAAAAATCATCGAAGTAGGGGAAGGTGAAATAATAAGGGCGAAAGTTTCGTCAATATTTCCGGGTAGGAAGAATCACCCCGGTGAGAAAAAAGGTGTGTTTGTCAATGAAGAGCAAATAATGGGAAATATAATGGCAAATACACCTTATGGAATTTTCGGGAGGGCTTACCAATCTTTCGATAATCCTTATTATTCTTTACTTCCAGTTGCCACTATAGACCAAATTTACGAGGGAGCCGCAAAAATCCTCACAGTGCTTGAGGGTGAAGAAATTCGAGAATACGAAATTGAAATACAAAAAATAATGAAACAATCACATCCTGACGGCAAAGGCATGGTATTGAAAATTACAGATCCGGAATTACTTACCAAAACCGGTGGTATTATTCAGGGTATGAGTGGCAGCCCTATTATTCAAGACGGTTATATAGTAGGTGCTGTAACTCATGTGTTTGTAAATGACCCAACAAAGGGGTACGGCATTTTTATTGAAT
>CAYMGK010000109.1:0-6666 GCA_964389965.1 uncultured Clostridia bacterium
TGCATGTGTTAGGCACGCCGCCAGCGTTCGTCCTGAGCCAGGATCAAACTCTCATGTTAAAATTTTATCTTGGCTCTTTCAAGCTTCGATTCCCTTAGAATTATTAGAGGCTTTCGCCTATGGTGTTGCTCTTGTGGCTAAGTCTTTGGCTCTTAGTCAGTTGCCTTTGACAACTCATAACTTAAAATCAAAAAACTTCGCCACTTCAGGCATAACACTGATTTAGTTGTCAATGTTCTCTTGCGTCACGATTACTAATACTATCACATTGTTTTGTTTATGTCAACTTTTTGATCTTAGTTTTTCAAAAAAAGCTTTGTATAATGCATGTCTACTGCCTTTTTCGTGACTGCTTAAGTATGATACCATGAACCATGAATCTTTTCAAATACTGCTAAAGGCCTTTATCACTCTTTTCGTCACTTTTGTAGCGCTTGTTTATTGTTATTCTCCAAAATACTACAAAATTCTTTTGTTATTAAATAACCGCTTTTAATTGATTTTAACAACTGAAATTTCGCTACTTAGGCCTCATTGTGGGAAATAATATAACATCTCTAATTGAATATGAGTCCGTAAGAAGCATGACAAGGCGATCGACACCTATCCCTAAACCACCTGTAGGCGGCATCCCATATTCAAGTGCATTTACATAGTCCCCGTCAAAGACATGGGCTTCCTCATCTCCTGCTTCACGCTCCCGTACCTGTTGCAAAAACCGCTCCTTTTGATCCAAGGGGTCGTTTAGCTCGGAAAAAGCATTGGCTATTTCTTTACGGGTAATAAAGGCTTCGAATCTATATGTAAATTCAGGATTATCCTTTTTCTTTTTGGCTAATGGTGATATTTCTATGGGATAATCATATATAAAAGTAGGTTGTACTAAATTTTTTTCTACTTTTTCTTCAAATATAAGGTTAAGTATTTTACCTTTTGTATCCCGGTCCTCTAATTTTTCTATATGTAATTCACGTGCTAGGTTTTGTGCTTCCTCATCTGTATGCACAGAGTTGAAATCAACACCGGTGAAACGCTTTACGGCTTCAACCATAGTCAATCTATTCCAAGGCGGGCTTAGGTCAATTTCTTCACCTTGATAATTTATTTTTGTAGTGCCCAGTACTTCTTTTGCTATATATGCCACGATATTTTCCGTAAGTTCCATCATATCCTTATAATCGGTATAAGCCTGGTAAAGTTCCACCATAGTAAACTCAGGGTTGTGTTTAATGGAAATACCCTCATTTCTAAAATCTTTCCCTATTTCATATACTTTCTCAAATCCACCGACAATAAGCCGCTTTAGGTATAATTCAGTAGCTATGCGCAGATATAGTTTCATATCTAAGGTGTTGTGATAAGTGGTAAAAGGTCTTGCTGTAGCACCACCTGCTATAGGAGAAAGCACCGGTGTTTCCACTTCTACAAAACCTTTTTCATCAAGATAGCGCCTCATAGTCGAAATTATTTTACTTCGCAAAATAAAGGTCTGCTTCACTTGGCGGTTTACAATTAAGTCTAAATACCTTTGCCTATATCTAATATCTGTATCCTTTAAACCATGCCATTTTTCAGGTAAGGGTCTAAGTGATTTAGCAAGAAGTGTAAGTGCACCTGTTGACACAGATACTTCACCTCTTCTGGATTTAAAAACATCACCTTCTAAACCTACTATATCTCCAATATCCAGTAGAGTATACAATTTGTATGTATCCTCAGTTACATTATCTTTCTTAATGTAGGCTTGAAGTTTGCCGGAATTATCCTGAATATCAAAAAAAGCCGCCTTCCCATGGCCTCTAATCGCCATGATTCTGCCGGCTATTTTAACATTTTGATTTTCCAGTTCATTGAAGTTAGTCTTGATTTGCTGGCAAGTGTGTGAATAGGGATACTTGTCACCAAAAGGCTCTATACCTAAATCCTTTAACTCTTGTAATTTTTGTAGTCGAACTCTTAATATCTCGCTTGTAATACTATCTGTATCGCTAAAATCATTTACACAATCCATTAATAAACCTCCATAGTTTATTTCATGATATCCATGATTTCATATCTAGAAGTACCAACAGGAACCGTAACCTCTACTATAGAACCTTTTTTTTCACCAAGTAGGGCATTGCCAACCGGAGACTCATTGGAAATTTTATATTCAATGGGGTTTGCCTCCGCAGAACCAACTATCATGTACTGAAAGACGTCACCCGCATCCAGATCCTTCACTTTAACCTTTGAACCAATACTAACAACATCAGTTGAGATATCTACTTCATCAATGAGCTTAACATTCCTGAGTTTTTGTTCAAGGGTGGCTATCCTTCCTTCTATAAATGCCTGTTCATTTTTAGCCTCATCATATTCTGAGTTCTCACTAATATCCCCAAAATCCATGGCCTGTTTAATTCGAGCGGCAATTTCCCGGCGTTTGACTGATTTTAAAAATTCGAGCTCATCTTCAATTTTTTTCAGGCCCTGTTGTGTAAGCACAACTTCCTTTTTTGCCATTCAGCTCTTCCCCCTTATTTTTTGCAAAAATGTATGTCCCTAATATATGTCTTGACATCATTTTTTATTCTAGAAGTTGTAATCCTCGGACCCAAGGATACAACTAAAACAAATATCAGCAATGTGTTTTACAAATCTATAATAGTTATGACCACAAGTAGTCCCATAGTCCTTAAACTTTTTAAGTCATTATAATTCAGCAGTTTGTTTCTGTCAAGAACGTTTATTGCATTTTGGCTCAAAATTTTGTAGAGAAGTCAAACATATGTGACACAAGCCCTTCTTCTACTAGTTTAACTCATGTTTTCTTTGATCCATTTTACAGTATCTCTTATAGTGTCTCGTATAGGTCTGGCTGTATACCCCAACTCCTTACTTGCTTTATCATGGGTTGTAAGTGAATTGCTCTGAAGTGTTGTAATTGAGTAAGATGTGAAAAGAGGCTGCTGGTTTTTTATCTCGTAATATTTCTCAAACAATGGTGAAATTGCTTTTGCAAACCATATGGGCATTTTTATCCTAGGCGATTTTATACCTGTTTGGGTTTCAAGTATTTTAAGGATTTCTTTGACTGTTATCTGCTCACCTGACAAAATATAATTTTCACCTTTTTTACCTTTTTCAAGTGCAAGCATGAGGCCTTTCGCTACATCCCTAACATCTACAAAATCATATGCTCCGTCAATGTACGCCAAAAGTCTTTTGTGCAAAAAATCGTAAATTAATTGCCCCGTATTTGAAAGCCTGTATTCATAAGGTCCTATGACCCCGGTGGGATGAACTATTACCGCATCAAGACCTTTTTTAATTCCTGCAAAGACCTCATTTGTAGCGGCCGCCTTTGATTTGGCATATCCGCCCGGGACTTTTAAAGGATTGAAATCCTTTGTTTCAACTATAGGGGTGCCATGAGGTGGTTCCTCAAAAGCATGGATGGAACTTGTATAAACTAGTCGCTTGATTCCTGACTTAGGGCAGGCCTTAACTACGTTTTTAGTCCCAATTACGTTTACATCATGAAGCAATTCATCTTCTCTTGAAGTAATGGATATGATTCCTGCTAAATGGTATACATATTCACAACCATCAAAAGCCTCAAGCAAAGACCTGTAATCTCTTACATCCCCTTCCACTATTTCTATATTTAAATTATCAATCGGAATCGTGTCTTCAAAAGCCGGAACTATTGCACGGATTTTTCTACCTTTCGCAGCAAGTTTTCTGACAAGCACATTACCGATATGTCCCGTTGCTCCTGTAATAACAATCACCAAGGTCCCTCCAAGCAAATTATAAGACATTACAGACCATCTCATATAGTATAACCTTCCCCCTCCCCTTACATGATATTTTAAAATAAAAACAGGCCTTAATCTAACAACATGAAACAACATCTTCTAACCAAAATTAATGATATTTCGTTTTATTCTAAGACTTATGCCTAAGAACAAAGGTAGCCCTGTTTTAAGGGGGTTAATTTGCCATAAGTCTTATCCTAAAAAGATTTCAACACTTGGATCAGTGGTGTATTTAAAAACTTAGGAGGGGAAAAATATAGTGTGTAGTGCGAAAGTTTACACTGTAGACCGGATTAGTGGATATTGTTTATTATATGAAGTATAGGGGGCTATCCACCTTGAACACATCACTACCGAAAATTCTACCTGAAGATGTAATTCCAGTGGAAAATAGGGCTTGCCAGCTATGTGAATTGAGTACACACGGAACACGGATTATTTGGGGAGAAGGTAATCCCGCTGCTCAGATTTTCGTGATCCTGGACAACCCCGGCGCAAGGGAGGATAAAAGCGGCCAACCATTTTTATGTGGCACACGGGAAAGTTTACAATTAGCGGCCTATGAGGCGGGACTTGGGCCCAGCTCCCTTTACATAACATACATCCTAAAATGTAGACCCAGGCGAGCTTACGATAAGCCCACAGCCAGATCCACCTGTATCAAATATTTGTGGGACCAATTAAAGTCAATAAAACCCAGAATAGTGATGTGTCTAGGGAACTCAGCCTGCCAATCTTTTTTTGAGGATCAATTAATTGAGGTGAAAAATCTTAGAGGTACAGTGCATACGGTAAGGGATTACAAAGTTGTTGTCTCATACCACCCGCTAGCAGTAAGAAGAAGGCCCGCCCTTTATAAATATTTTCTACAGGATTGGAGACTACTGGCAAATCAATTGTAGAATATATACATAAAAAGTCCATCACCTAGGCGATGGACTTTTTATAAAACCCGCTTTTACCCAAAAGGGTTATTTCCTTAAAACCTACATTCACCAGTATTTCTAGCATCTCATCAAAGTAAAAGTCTAAGGATTTTTTATCGTGGGAATCGGAGGAAATGATTATCGGAACCTTGAGTTCATGTAATCGCTTTAAGAGAAATTCGGATGGGTACGGATATTCAGTAAAGCCCCTATACATACCTCCACTATTAAGTTCGAAAATACAGCCGGTCTTTGCAGCCCTTTCTAATGCATCAAGTGCTATTTCTTTGTATTCAGCGCTGCCTTCATCAAAGTAGTAATTACCTTTGTTAAACTTTGTAATAAGGTCAAAATGAGCCAGAATATCGGGTTTTTGCTCGGCCATTTTCACAACAAGATCGTAGTAGTGTTTCACCATAGCCATACTGTCCCCGTCAAAAACCTCATCTATGCAGGCTTCCAACAATTCGGGTCTTGAATCAACGGGGAGGTAAAGGTTCCCTTCACCTTTTATGTAGTGAACCGCACCTATAATATAGTCAAAATCCTCCCAAGGCACTTGAAAGTAGTAGTCCATCTCAAGTCCCAAGTGTATACTTATCTGATCACTGTATTTTTCTCTTAATTTGTTTACTTCCAAGATATACTCAGGTATATCTTTTATTCCGAAGAAACCGTCAGGATCATATGGGGTAGGGGAATGGCCAGTAAATCCAAGAGCAGTGAAACCAATCCTTATTGCGGCTTTCACCATTTCCTCCGGAGTGTTTTCGCCATCACAAAAATTAGTATGAATATGGGGGTTAGAACTTATTTTCACTTTAATTCATCCTCCCTAAAATTTTAGTTTCAAAAGGTTCAAGCCAATGTTAACATGGCATAAAATGAGCAAATACCTTTGCTATAGAAAACAAAACAGGGAAATCCAATCTTTAATCATAATACCTTATAATAAACCGTTCTGCCCGGTGACAATAAAATCAAGTTACTGTTAAACGCTTTTCTCCTTCCGAAAGTTTTTGAAATGCGTTCAGTTTATCTTTTTCGCCTAGTTTTGCCTTTGTAATGGCCCTGCGCAGGACTTCTAAGGATTGGACTATCTCATTGCGCTTAACAGGAAAAGGATGTCCGTCTTTGCCACCATGTGCGAATGTATATCTGACTGGATCTTGAAAACTAGGTAAGGCCCCATGTGTTACCTCTGCAACCATTGCCAGCGCCCGCAATGTACTAGGCCCTACGCCAGGGGTTTTAAGGAGGTTTTTATAATTTTCCGGTGGTCGTTCATATAGTTTAAATAAAATTTTATTTAGGTAACTGGAGGATTTAATTGAATGATGTTTTGGCATTGTTAAAATGGGGAGATTTTTAGGTGAAATATCAATGCTGTCACGTTGAACAGTATTGATATCTTGGGAAAATAAACTCAACTGTTTTGTCTCCGGCTCCTGATGACCTTGTGCAATAATCGATTTGTAAATTCCGAAGATCTGCTCGGGTTTTTCCTTGCAAAGCTCCACTGATGCTTTCCGCGTAGCCTCATTGTGGTGATAGACCAAATTAAGTACATTCGATTCAACAAACCCACATATAGCTGAATGCGGGTTGTCCACAAAGCTCTTTAAATTCTCACTTAACCAGTGGTAACGCCTTGCATAACGATTCTCTCCATTCATGCCCTGTTGTACCACAGCCCAATTGCCCTTTTTATCAAACACAAAAAAATGATGATAAAGTTGATACCCGTCTTGCACCGCCGCAGAGTCAACTTTAGCAACGAGACGACTTGTATCCTGCAAATTTCGCAAATCGTTAGGCAAACCATACTTTTCGCCTGCCTCGGCAATTTCCAAAGGTGTCTTGCGAGAAGCCCTACCCTTTCCACCAGCAAAAAATACACCCAGTTCGCCCTGGCTTTTTTTCAAGCCCTCTTTTAA
>CAYMGK010000110.1:0-6664 GCA_964389965.1 uncultured Clostridia bacterium
GTCTTTTATAAAATAGTATAGAGTTTTTACCGGCACTCCCGTAGCACCTTTAGGCAGGTAGTCCCTCTTTGAAGAAAGATATGCTGTTCCGGCAATATCAAGGTGCACCCAAGGAGTATTATTTACAAATTCCTCTAAAAATTGGCCTGCTGTTATGACTCCTGCCCCTCTACCACCAGTGTTTTTTATATCCGCAAAATTACCTTTTATGAGCTTTCGGTATTCCTCGTCATTTGGCAACTCCCAAACTGATTCTCCTGCTACCGATGATGCCCTCTTTACAGCTTTCATGATGGTTTTATCATTGGCAATAGCACCAATATATATATTGCCAAGGGCCACTTCACATGCACCTGTAAGTGTTGCAACATCTATAATGGTATCTGCCTTTACTTTGTCAGAAGCGTACCACAGGGCATCAGCTAAAGTCAACCTACCTTCAGCATCAGTATTTAAGACCTCAATTGTCTTTCCGGACATGGATGTGAGAATATCTCCGGGCTTATAGGCTTTGCTTGAAATCAAATTTTCGCAGGCAGCTATTATCCCTACTACGTTTTTCTTGAGTTTTTCACTGGCAATAGCCCTTATGGCAGCAACCACTGCTGCCGCACCACCCATATCGGAAAACATTGTTACCATTCCCTTTGTAGGTTTAATGGAGTATCCACCTGAATCATACGTCAAACCCTTTCCCACAAGGGCGACTTTTTTATCTGAGTCCGGATTTCCCTGATAATCCATTACTATAAGTTGAGGTTCTTGTGCCGAGCCTTCTGCAACAGCCAAAAAAGCACCCATGCCAAGTTTTTTTATTCCCGATTTGCTATAGACCTTCACTTTAACCCCTAGACCCTCTAACTCGTTTTTTGCAATATCGGCTAGAACCCTAGGTATCATATCACTAGCAGGTTCATTTACAAGATCTCTTGCAAAAAATACACATTTGATAAGGCTTTCTGTCTCTTTTATGGTATGTGTAGCTTCCCTTTTTTTATCTTTAGGTGTATTAAAAAAAACATCTTTAACACAGGGAGTAATTTTCTTCTCTGTCAGGTATTTTTCAAAACTATATTCAGATTGAAGTAAGCCTTCGACAGCGGCTCTAAGAGTGTCGGAATATGAAAGTTTTTCTAATATAGGAAGGGAGATCTCCACACTCTTTATTTTAAATTTCATTAGCTCCCTACCAAGTTTAAAGAAGGCCTTTCTGAGGCTTTCAGAATTTACTTTTTCAGCTTCACCAAGGCCCAACAAGATCAAATTGTTCCCCGAAGGGAGTAAGTCAGAATAGATTTGACCTGTTTCCCCTTCAAATATATCCCTTTCTTTTAGAAATTTGTACAATTCGTTGGCAGTTTCTATTTTTTCCGCCCCCTTGAAAACGGGCAAAGTTTTTATTTTACCGCCTTCTTTTAAGTGAAATTTCATGGCCTAGCTCCTCTCAAGATTTTTAATTTTTATGTTTCGCTAGCTTCATCTTCTATCGCTTTTACAAATAGCTTTACAATTGATGGGTCGAATTGAGACCCCGAACAACTTTTAAGTTCCATCATCGCCTCTTCATGTGTCATGGCCTTGCGATAGGGCCTATTATTTGTCATTGCATCATAGGCATCAACTACCGCTAATATGCGACATTCCAGCGGGATTTCTTCACCTTTTATGCCAAGGGGGTACCCGTTTCCATCCCACCACTCATGGTGTTTTAATATCCAATCAGATATATGTACTAAGTCGGGTGATGAAAGGGCAATGCTATGTCCTATTTCTGTGTGCCGCTGCATTTCAAGCCTTTCTTCATGTGTTAAAAGACCTTTTTTAAACAGTATTCTATCTGGCACTCCTACTTTACCCACATCATGAAATATCGCAAGAAGTTTTATATCATCAATCTGCCGTTGAGTCATATTAAGCATCTGAGCTAGTTTTACTGCAAGCCTTTCTGTGCGGTGTGAATGACCCTGTGTGATTATGTCGCGAGCTTCTAGCATTTTCACAAGTGTCTTTATTGTGCTACTTTTTCTGCTTCTTCCGTGAAGGAGTTTTTCACGACGCATATTGTTTTCAGCGTTTTTTAATGCTTCTTTTATGTCAGGATTTTCATCACTTACCACTGCATAACCAATGGAAATATCCAGGGGTATGGGCAACCGTAGATCTTTAGACTTTTTAATAGTTTGACGAATTTCATTAAAAATGTCTTCCGACATATTTATATCCAGATTTTGTAGTATTATGCCAAATTCATCACCTGCCGTCCTCGCTATAAAGTCTTGTGCCCTAAGAGCATTCTTTATATTCATGGCTGTGACTTTTATGCAGTGGTCCCCAATTTCATGACCAAAAGTATCGTTTATCATCTTTAGCCCATCTATGTTGCAAATTGCAATTACAAAGGGGTATGTCGAAGTTTCTTCTAGTTGGTCCAAGGTTTCATCAAAGGCAGCTCTATTGTACAGCCCTGTTAGGTAGTCATGCCTGCTCATGTACTCAAGACGGGCCTCGTATTGTTTGCGCTCAGTAATATCCCTACAAATACCTAGGAGTACCTGCTCTCCTTCTAATACACCGACGATGGAATTCACCTCTACAGGAAAAGTGCTGCCGTCTTTGCGGCGATGTAATACTTCAAATCTAATGCCTTTTAAAGCCTTTTTCATCATAGTTTCGGCGTCTTTCTTAATTGATTCGTCTAATAAATCACGGATATCCAAATTAAGTAGTTCTTGTTTTTCATATTTTAAGGCCTTCATTG
Source organism: uncultured Clostridia bacterium (assembly GCA_964389965.1). GTDB lineage: Bacteria > Bacillota > Thermosediminibacteria > Thermosediminibacterales > Tepidanaerobacteraceae > DUNY01. The sequence continues at coordinate 2,759 of CAYMGK010000110.1, forward strand.
CAGCCGGATTAGCCTCTATTATCCTGCCATCGGAAAATCTGACAAAAAGTATCATATCTGTTGTACTATCAGATAGCATCTTATAGCGTTTCAGCATTTCCTTAGATCGAATATAGTCGGATATATCATGACCGATAATAGATGCACCGGATATATTCCCATAATCGTCAATTATGGGAGATATGGTTGCCGATATATGGACTTTGCCTCCACCTTTGCGAAGGCGAACGGTTTCGTATTTAACAGGCCCTTTTTTGCGAAGGGCATCTGACACATATTCTTTTAGCTCATGGCATAGTTCCTTAGGTGCCAAGATTGAAACGGGTTTACCTATGATCTCCTGATCCTTGTAGCCGTGGATCTTTTCAGCACCTTTATTCCAGGTTCTTATATTGTAATCTTTGTCTATGCTGAAAATAGCTTCATGGGAGGATTGAACAATGAAGGCTAGCTGTTCCCTGAACCTTTCCTTTTCCCTTTGCCCAGTTATATTCTGAAACACCATGACTACACCTGCGATTTCACCAATATTGCTCCATATAGGTGCCGCTGAATCAGCAATAGATATCATACTTCCATCTTTGCGTATAAGGACAGTATGATTAGCAAGGCCTTTAATGGAACCCTCCCTAAGCACTTTTTCTATAGGAATTTCTACAGGCCTACCGGTATATTCATTTATAATGTGAAATATTTTGCTTATATGGCTGCCAATGGCCTCTGATTCACTGTATCCGGTGAGTTCCCACGCAGCCGGATTCATATAATTTACTACACCTTCTGCATCTGTCGTAATAACAGCATCACCGATGCTCTCAAGAGTTGCCTTAAACCGCTCATGTTGTATTTTCAACTCCTCTTTGGAAGTCCGCTCTATTTGCTTTGCCCCTTCAAACAAAACCAATAATATTCCTAAGGTTGCCACTACCTCTAAAATTGAGGTTACAATAAATCTCCAGTGGACAACTCGCGGCATGGACATCAAGAACGGATAATTCATTTTATGAATACCCCATAATATAAATGTGACCCCGGTTATGTACTTTGCAATTCCGGAAATATTAATTGTTTTTATAAAAACAATACCAATAGTTATATAGATAATACCAACAAATAAGCGAACAGGTAACATTTTTAATGAAAATGACAGATTCGCAAAATATGCCATAGGAAGCCATAATAAGTTAAACACCGACAAGTACCCGAATACTTTAGGTGTTTTTTTGTCTATGAAAATATAGGTCCCATATACCATAAAGTAGCCATTTAAAAGGTTTAATATATGTGTAAGAAAGCTTATGATAAATGAATTGTTTAACACTAACCATATTTCAAATAAAAACCTTATGGATTGAAAAAACAATCCCCATGACCAAATACGTAAATAATCTTTCTTTTCTCTTAAACTCAAGTATCTGTAAACCCCAAAAAGAATTATAGAGTTTACAGTGGCTTGTCCCAAAGAATTTAATAAGGGAGGCATTTTATCCCTCCTTTATGACAATACTTGTCACAATATTTTATATTACGTCAAATTTACTAATTATAGTATATAAGTTGCGATGGGGTTTTGTCAATAAGTGGAACACTTTTAAAGGAGGGTGTGGTTGTTGTTTTTTTTTGCATAAAAAATCCCAGGGATTCAAGGGCTTTTAGGCTAATGAATAATTCCAGTGTAAGAAACCGAAGTCCTTCCATGGTAAAACTTGTGGCAAACTAGCCCTTTAAACAAGCCTTAGAATAACAGGCCTGGCTTTAGGGGAAGTTGTCATGAGTTTTACCAGAAGGACTTTCTACAACTGAATCTTGAATTCCCTAGGAGAAAACTCTATATGATTTTATTCTTGATAAATGAGCTTCAGTTCTCGGGCGGCTTTAACTTCATCTACCCTGCCCACAGGTGTGTCATGTGGTGCGGAAGTCAAAAGCTTTGGATTTGTTTTGGCTTCTTCGTAGATATCTCTAAGTGCTTGGGCAAATCCATCCAATGTTTCTTTGCCTTCAGTTTCAGTAGGTTCTATCATGAGAGCCTCATCAACTATCAATGGAAAGTATATTGTAGGTGGGTGAAAACCGTAATCTAAGAGCCTTTTGGCTACATCCAAAGCTCTTACACCGAATTTATCTTTCCAATTCGTGCAACTTACTACGAATTCGTGTTTTATAAAATGATCCTTTGGAACATCAAATATATCTTCAATTTTCTTTAGTAAATAATTTGCATTCAATGTGGCTAGCTCACTTGCTTCCTTTAAACCCTTTGCCCCTAGACTTTTGATATAGGCATAGGCTTTTAGCACGACTCCCAAATTACCATAAAATCCATGAACTTTACCTATACTATGTGGTATATCATAATCTAAATGAAACACACCGTCTTTTTTAACCGTCAGTGGCTTTGGCAGGAAATCTCTCAGAAAATCCTTAACACCTACAGCCCCCGAACCTGGCCCACCACCGCCATGTGGTGTAGAAAAAGTCTTATGTAAGTTCAAATGAACCACATCAAAACCCATATCTCCAGGCCTTGTAATGCCCATTACCGCATTTAAGTTTGCACCATCGTAGTATAAAAGGGCTCCTTTATCATGCAAAATCCGGGAAATTTCATAGATATTCTTCTCAAAAAGGCCCAAGGTATTTGGATTCGTCATCATAAATGCGGCTACATCTTCATTAACAAGCGTCTTTAGGTCTTCCATGTCAACTAGACCTTCATCATCAGATTTGACTTTTATAACATCAAATCCGGCTTGACTGGCGGTTGCCGGGTTAGTGCCATGTGCAGAATCAGGCACAATAATTTTGGTGCGTCTCTCACCTTTTTGTTCCAGATACTTTTTTATTATAAGTATGCCGGTAAGTTCACCATGTGCGCCGGCAGCCGGCTGTAAGGTGAAATAATCCATTCCTGTGATCTTTGCCAACAGGTTTTGGGAGTGGTACATAAACTCCAATGTACCTTGGGACAGTTCTTCCGGCACATATGGGTGAAGCTGAGTAAAGCCCGACATAGCGGCTATTTCCTCATTGATTTTAGGATTGTATTTCATAGTACAAGAACCCAGTGGATAAAAACCATTGTCAACCCCAAAGTTCATCTGTGATAGCTGGGTATAATGGCGGATTACATCTAGCTCTGATACTTCAGGTAAATCCACATCAACCCTCAATATATCATCACCTAGTGTTTCGGATAAATCAACTTTTGGTACTTTTGGCGAACTTAGTCGAAATCCCTCTTTACCGTCTTTTGATTTATCAAAAATTAATGGGATTCCAGCCATCTAACACACCTCCAGTACATTTAAGAGTGCTTGGATTTCTTCTTTTGTACGCTTTTCGGTAAATGCCACTAAGAGCTTGTCTTTTTCATTTGGGAAAAATCTGTCTAGTTTTAGACCCGGTAATATTCCTTGATTTAATGCCTGTTGGTGCTTGTCATCAAGGTCATCTACTTGGACTACCACTTCATTGAATACTTTGGTGTTAAGTATTTTTATATTTCTGGATTTTTGTGCTTCTTCTATAAAGTATCGGGTATTTGCATGGCAGTGGTATGCCACATCTTTAAGACCTTTTTTACCTAGATACGCTAAGTATATGGTAGCTGCTAATGCATTTAGGGCTTGATTTGAACAGATATTGGAAGTGGCTCTTTCCCTACGTATATGCTGTTCTCGAGCCTGGAGTGTGAGCACAAAAGCCCGATTTCCGTTCACATCCACCGTTTCCCCTACAATTCTGCCAGGCATGCGCCTGACATATTTGGCCCTTGTCCCCATATAGCCTAAATAGGGCCCACCAAAGTTTAGTGGATTGCCTAAGGGTTGTCCCTCCCCTACAACAATATCCGCACCATAATCCGCCGGGGGTTTTAAAAGGCCCAAAGATATGGGATTAGCA
>CAYMGK010000111.1:0-3919 GCA_964389965.1 uncultured Clostridia bacterium
AAAGGTTATGCTTTGGCCTTCGGGGCTAGCTATGAAGTAGAATACAACCAAGGATATCCTGTGCTTGCAAATGACCCGTCCATATGCAAAAGACTTGACAGTATTGCAAAAGAACTAATAGGCGCGGATAACGTAATAAATGATATACCACCGACTTTTGTTGCAGAGGATTTCGGACACTATGTGAATAGTGTTCCGGGTGCATTCCTTTTCCTAGGCTGTAATGGAAAACAAGATGATACCATGTCTTTACATCAGGATGATTTTATTTTAGATGAGGCCGCATTAGAAACGGGAATTGCAATTATGGCATATTCCGCTGTCAATATGTTGAAATAAAGACATTATAGATAGTTAATTATGAGGAGGGTGAGAATAAACATGACCTATTCAATGATCAAAGCATACCTCTTCCTGAAATTACAATATCGAAAGAAGACACGGCACTCCTAATTATTGATATGCAGTATATCGGTGCACATCCGGATTTCGGCAAAACAAAAATTGCTCTCGATAAGAAACTACCTTGGGTTGATGATTATATAAAACGGATAAAACTAATCACTCATAATATCTCAAAACTACAAAAAGCATTTAGAAACCAAAACATGGAAGTTATTCACATTATAATAGAGGCTTTGACAGAAGACGGTAGGGATATTAGCCACGAGCACCGGCTTATGGGCTTAAAATATAGTAAAGGCACAAGGGCTACAGAAATACTTGACGAACTAAAACCTGTTGGTGATGAAATAGTTTTAAAAAAGACATGTTCCGGCGTCTTTACTGGCACAAATATTGATTATATTTTGCGCAACTTGGGTATTTCCAATTTAATAATTACAGGTATATTGACAAATCAATGTGTTGATACTGCGGCAAGGGATGCGGCCGATTTGGGATATAATGTAATCATACCTGAGGATGCCTGTGCTTCGAGAAAACACGAAATCCATAAGATGTCTATAAATATTCTAAAAAATACTTACGCTAGAATCAAAACAACAAAAGAAGTTTTGAAAATAGTAAAAGAGGCAAAATAATATTTGAGAAGACAAACAGCTCTATAATATAAATCGAGTAGGATACAGGCGATTGTTTCGCCTGCCACCTACCCGATTTTTCTTTTTCATTTAAATATCCATGATAATTGGTAAAATCATGGGCTTTCTTTCTGTTTTTTTATAAATGTACTGCCTCAAAGCCTCTCTTATCGCATTCTTTTTTGCGGTCCAATTCCTACCATTGCAATTGATAAGTGCCTTTTTCGCAATTGCTCTTACTTCTTGTAGAAATTCTTCAGATTCTCGAACATATACAAAGCCCCTCGAAATCACATCAGGGCCAGTGACAATACTATCAGTTTCCTTTTGTATGGTTACAACAACTATAATGAGCCCGTCTTCTGAAAGGTGTTTTCTGTCCCTTAGCACAATATTACCTACATCTCCAATGCCAAGACCATCCACAAGTACCTTACCGGCTTGAACACTTCCGTTTATACATGCTTGCTCAGAATTTATCTCAAGAACCTGACCTATCTCCATAAGAAGGATATTCTCCTCTGGCATGCCCAAGCCTTTTACAATGTTGGCATGTTGTTTAAGGTGCCTATACTCTCCATGAATGGGCATGAAATATTTTGGCCGGACTATTGAATACATGAGTTTAAGTTCCTCTTGGAAGGCATGTCCCGATACATGAACATCTGCCTGTGTTTCATGTATAACATTAGCACCTTTTTTAAAAAGCTCATTTATTACACCCGAAACAGATTTTTCGTTTCCAGGTATAGGAGAAGCGGATATCACCACAAGATCTCCGTCTGTTATTTCTACTTGCCTGTGTTCGCCCAACGCCATTCTTGAAAGGGCAGACATGGGCTCTCCCTGGCTTCCCGTTGAAATAATAACAAGTCTATTGGGTTTATAGTTCTTAATATGCTTTATATCAATGAGTATCCCTTCAGGAATTGTCAAATACCCCAATTCAAGTGCTTTTCTACAGACATTTAACATACTTCTACCACATATTGCGACTTTGCGGTCATACTTTATGGCCGCGTCTACTACCTGCTGAATCCTATGAATATTTGAAGCAAAGGTAGCTACAAGTATTCTACACCTTGTATTTACAAATATATTTTCAAAAGATTTTCCTACTGTTCTTTCAGACATGCTATATCCTGGACGTTCTGCATTTGTGCTATCTGACATTAAGAGTAAAACACCTTTTTTCCCAAGTTCAGCAAAACGTGCCAAATCAATGGGTTCACCAATGATAGGCGTGTAATCTACCTTAAAATCAGATGTGTGAATTACAATTCCGGCAGGTGTATGAATTGCTAATGCCACTGCATCTGCAATGCTATGAGTGGATTGAATAAATTCTACTTTAAAAACACCTAATTGTATTGTCTGACCGGCATGTATTGTCTGTAAATTACAATCCGATAGTATTTTATGTTCTTCAAGTTTGTACTCAATCAATCCTAATGAAAGCCTTGTCCCGTAGACTGGAACATTGATATCCTTTAGGACGTACGGCAATGCTCCTATATGGTCCTCATGCCCATGTGTTACTATTATTCCCTTAATCCTATCTTTGTTTTTTAACAAATATGAAGTGTCGGGAAGCACCAAATCAATTCCGTACATCTCATCATCTGGAAATGCCATTCCACAATCAACAACTATAATATCCCTTCCGTACTCGAATACTGTTATGTTTTTTCCGATTTCTCCTAAACCGCCTAATGGTATTACTTTTAATTTTTTCTTACTTCTTGCCACAATTAACCTCCATAATTTTGTATGCGCAATATTACAACAAATGTATAATAAACCTTGCACTCATGCATTGTCGGTGCAGGTAAGCAACTTTAGAGCACAGAGCAACAAAAGTGCATTTTGCTGTCTTAAATCTTAATCCATAAGAACCTGATAACATAGTATACGTTATTTAAGTTTATTTTGCAAATATATGACCACCGTTTCTATATATTCGTTTGTAAAGAAGTCAAACATATGTGACACGGGCCCCTGAAAAACTAACCTTTGAATAATACTATGGGTTTATTTAATTGCCGATAATTATTTTGTAGAGGAGGAGAGCGTAGCGAACCTTGGTTAAATAATTATCAGTTATGATATCCTAGGTAGCATTTTAAAAAAAGTAATCTTCAACCATTTTACCCACATAAAGATATTATAACATAAAATGTTTAAAATAAAGACCGGCTCCCTGTTTTAAAACAAAGAATCGGCCTTTATCTTGTAACCTATTTTGTTAAACTAACGAAACCTTGTAATGCTTCGAAATCTTTATACCTACAGTGACCTAAAAAAAGCCATTTAATAGTCCTATTAAAATACTGAAAAACAGCACATTGAAAAGACCGAATATACCGTTTAAGCCAATGGATACTTCCCATGGTGAACGATTAAGCAGTCCTCCCACAATTAATGAAGCCGCGGAAAACGGGGATATTAGTATGGTAAAAGACCAACCCACAAGAATAGTAAAAGCAAAGGCCAAGTCTGTTAGGCCAATACTTGCTGGCACTATTGTGGTAACAAGGGCAGTGCCAGTAGCAACCGGATGCACTCCGACCAAAGAAGGCACTATCATCAGGAGCATAATAGAACACACCAAAAGAATCGGGTATTGGTACATCCATGTGGGTAGTAGTTTAGGTATCATTGCCCCGACACCTGAATATTCCAAGGCTTTGGAGAGAAACCCTGCCGCAACAAATAATGCCACCTGGTTCTGTACTTTTAGAACTGATTTATCGTAATATCCACGCACACCGGATTTATATTCTGATACTTTGTTTTGAAGTAAAGCAACAACTATTGGAAAAATTACTGCTATTATTGGAATAATAATCATCAGATCCCATGGTGTGATCTGACTT
>CAYMGK010000111.1:3929-6312 GCA_964389965.1 uncultured Clostridia bacterium
ATTAAAATAAGTATTTGCTTCCAATCCACCACTACATGTTCATCCGCTTTTAATTTTGGATATTTATCCGGGTTCCGCCTTATCTTTAACCATACTACTGTAGAATCAAATATGGCGGTTATCAGAAAAAAGCCCATGGCCCATGGGATAATTCTTATCCAAGGAATCTTCATTTCTGATATAACAATCGGAATAGACGCCCACGCAGGTGACCAATACCCAGATGTGCAGTACCCCCTAAGAAACGATCTCATAAAGGTATCTTCCGCATTATATAATTTCGCGTTATTTTTAAAAAGCTCATATACTAAGGTTACTGCTCCAATAGATATTATTACACCAAAAATATGTGCCACTAAAAAAGTTAACATACAAAAAGGTAACAAGCTTTGCATATGTGCCTGTGCTACATGCTTTAATTCTTTTTGATAATCATCATAGTCGAAGGGCAAAAACATCATAGGCACAAGGATGAATAAAGTTGCTAGATTGCCATTTTTATCAATACAATGTAGCCATGCACTAAAAGGCATCCCTTTCCAAAACATCAGGCAAACTCCCATGGCCATAAGTGCCATAGAGACACGGCGAGTCACCTTAGGCAATACCTGTATAGCTGAAACAAATATATATGCCAGCAATCCACAACAAATATAAAATAAAAAATCATTATTTAAAAAATAGTTAGCCAAATGCAATGTAGCAAAAACTATAATCAAATACCTTTTAAAATGATATAAAAGGGTGTTCATTCTACCTGACCCCCATTTCATCAAACCATTAAAAATAATTCTTACCCTAATTAAAACAAAATGTATTTTCTAATTTGATCAGGAAATACATTTTGTTTCGTGGAAAAAGGGATTTAATTGCTTCAAATAGGTTTTCGTAACCGTTCTTAAAGTGAATTTGGTGCTTTAAGCATAATTTCCAAAGCTTGTTTGCCAGTAGTTTCCCCTGGAATAATACCCAAATGTAAAGCCAGTCTAGTAGCCGATTCTATTGTTCCATTCAGCATATCTTCAAAATTCCTCACATTAATTAGTCGAGCCGCAATAATACGGCGTTCCGCATGAAGGGTATCAACAGTCTCAATATCCAGGATTCCACACATAATATATCCTGTTTCCGTACTAATGGAAAGTAAAGTGGTTTTAGGATAATTCACGGATATGCCAGTGGCTGTCCCATTATCTAGCTTGATGGGGGTCATTTTAATCACTTACAGCGCCTCCTTCGAATCTCGCCATTGCCTATATATACCATAGAAAATAGAAGCAAATGCAATAACTAAAAAGAAAATGCTAATGGGACTGACAAAAAATCCTGTATAACTACCCTGTGTGCGTATTAACGCTGTGCGGAAGTTCTTTTCAGCCAATGTCCCCATAACAATAGCTAAGGCTATAGGAGCTAGGGGAAAACCATAGCGTTCAAGGATATACCCTACAATCCCAAATAAAATGGCTATTCTCATATGGATGAAAGAGCCCTCAGAGGCGTAGGCACCTAGTAGCGAAAAGACTGCAATTATAGGAACTAATGTGGTTTTTTTCATTGTTGCTATTTTTGCAATAATTGTAGATAGTGTAAGCCCTGTGACAAGCATGACGCAATTTGCTACAATCATAGCAGCAAATATAGTGCTAATTATCATTGGATGTTTTCTAAATAGCAATGGCCCGGGCTGTAGCCCTTGAATTGTCAATGCACCCAATAGCACTGCTGTAACTGCATCGCCGGGAACACCTAATGTCAACATGGGTATTAATGCACCACCAGTAACGGCATTGTTTGCCGTTTCAGGTGCGGCCACTCCTTCAATCGCACCTTTACCAAATCTTTCAGGTGTTTTTGAGCTTCTTTTAGCCTCACTATAAGCCATAAAAGCGGCAATATTAGCACCTGCGCCTGGAAGTGCACCTATAAAGGTTCCAATTAGACTGCTTTTTAGAAAAGTTCCCTTTAAAAACTTCATATCTGCCCAGCGGGGGATAATGCGGTCTAGGTTTTTATCCAGTTTCCCCTCTCCTACAATACCCACATCAATTAACCTTAAGACCTCAGTTATGGCAAATAACCCTATGACAGCCGGAAGTAATGGAAAACCAATCAATAGACTTTTGATCCCAAAAGTAAAGCGGGGAAAAGCAACTAAAGGGTCTAAACCCACACTATTGACAAGCAAACCTATGAGACCGGCTAGGGCACCTTTGAGAAGGGAATCCCCGGAAACCGAGAAGATTATTGTCAAACCAAAAAAGGCTAAAGCAAAGAATTCCGCCGAACTGAATTCCAATGTGAATTTCGCTATTAATGGTGACAAAAATATTAAAAATACACTACTGACAATACCACCTATAAATGACGCAGTAGTTGCTAT
>CAYMGK010000111.1:6322-6568 GCA_964389965.1 uncultured Clostridia bacterium
CCGCCATAGACACCACCACAGTATATTCCCAAAAGCATAATCAATGCAGGATGTGCATCAAGGCCAAAAGTGAAAGGCAGTAACAGCGAAATCGCAAGGGTTGCCGTCAACCCAGGTATTGCCCCAACTATGATACCAGCGACAACACCAAAGGTAAGTAACACAAAATTATTCAATTGAAATACAGTGCTAAGACCTTCAATAAATCCCACGAGTTGAACCTCCTTATAAACACTTCCCTTTTAC
>CAYMGK010000112.1:0-6510 GCA_964389965.1 uncultured Clostridia bacterium
TACTAGTGGTGCAAAATGATGTGGGGAATAAATATAGTCCCACAGTTATTGTTGCGGCAATAACCTCACAGATAGACAAGGCAAAGCTGCCAACACATATTGAATTACAAAACGAAGAATACGACATAGAAAAGGATTCAGTGATTTTGCTGGAACAGCTAAGGACGATAGATAAGCGGAGACTGAAAGAGAGAATAACAGCTTTAGATGAAAGTATAATGATAAAAGTCGATGAGGCACTAAGGGTAAGCCTAGGGCTAGGGGAACTTTGAGAAGAGATACATGTCTTATTTTGTAAAATTATATACTATTTTCCTAGAAAAAGAAGGGTTTTCGGCTATATATTTAGAATATATATTATGGAAAAATATGGGGCTATATTGGAGGGTTAAGATGAAAGTTAAGGCACAGTTTTTCTCGGAGTTTATGGCAGCACTTTCATTGATGATGGATTTGGATGAAAACAGAAAGCTTTATCACGCTTGGCGTGTTGCAATTTTAGCTGAAAGAATGTCTTTAGAGATTTTACCTGAATATAGGGCGCAGATTTTCTATGCAGGTCTTTTACACGACATAGGTGCAATCTCATTACCAGACCATGTTGTTCATTATACTGACCCCAAAGAACATTTTAAAAACCCTGTACTTTTAAATCACAGTGAAAAAAGTGCGAAAATCGTAAAGGAAATCGGTCCTATTTCCATAGCGGCTAATATGATATTGGATCACCATGAGCATTGGGACGGCAGTGGATACCCCCAAGGCTTGAAAGGTGATAGTATACATTTAGGTGGGCAAATTTTAAGGATTGCTGACACATTGGATATTTTGGCAAGGGTGACCCCTCCACTAAGTCTTGATGAAGTAAAAACAATTCTCCATGAACGGAGTGGCTCCGAGTTTTCAGATTTGATTTGCGAATTGATGATATCGACTTTGGAAAGTGGCAGTTTTTTTGAGGAAGTAATGGATGAAAACAGGATTTCAGAAATGCTTCCTGAGGTCATTCGAGATTTGCCTCCTTTTGATTTGACATCATGTGATACTGATGTAAGAAGGATAGTTAAAGTTTTTGCTCAGGTTATCGATGCAAAGCACAGTTACACGGCAGGGCACTCTGAGAGAGTGGCACAATATACATATAAACTTTCCAAAGCAATGGGGCTATCCGAAGAATTGGCAAGGGATTACGAAATAGCAGCTTACCTTCACGATGCGGGCAAAGTAGCCGTTCCAAAAGATATATTGGACAAGCCTACCTCACTGACTTCGGAAGAATTCAAACTAATGAAAAGACATCCTGTATATACGATGGAGATAATGAGTATGGTCAGTGCACTGAAAGACCTAGTGCGTGTAGCTGGAGGGCACCATGAAAGATACAACGGTGGAGGCTATCCGGACGGGTCAAGTGGTGAAAGTATCCCATTTGGAGCACGGATAATGGCTGTAGCCGACGCTTTCGATGCCATGACATCACCTAGGCCGTACCAAAAAACCAAAAGTAAAGAAGAAGCAAAGGAAGAGTTGAGTAAAAACTCCGGCAGTCAATTTGATCCGAGCATATCTAAGATTGCAATAAAGGTACTTTAATATAAAACCCCAATTCCAGTTAAAGTCCTACCAGGTGCCCTGTAGACACAATCCTAACTGGGTGGAAAGAGAGAAAAAGCAGATGCGGCCTTTAATAGGAATAACAATGTCTTTTGACGACAATAAGAAAAGGGCAAAAATAAGTGAAAAATACTATAATGCTGTGGAATTGGCCGGAGGCCTACCTCTGGCCATACCGCTTTTAAGAAACAAAGCCAATCTAAAGACATTAGCTAAAAAACTCGATGGCGTGATTTTGACAGGTGGACCTGATATCGACCCCTCTTATTTCCATGAACCTCCTCATCCCCGCTTGGGTAAAATTTGTCCAGTCAGAGATGGATTCGAGACAATTATTACCAGTGAGATCATCAGATTATCAAAACCCCTTTTAGGAATCTGCCGGGGAATGCAAGTGATGAATGTTGTCATGGGCGGAACCTTGTACCAAGACATTGATTCCCAAATCAAACAACCCCTGAACCATATGCAAAAAAAATCCAGAGGGTGCAAGAGCCATGAAATTGAAATCATTGAAAAGGACTGTCTGATCTATAAAATAACAGGTCAAAAGCGGTTGAAAGTGAATAGTTTTCACCACCAGTCAGTAAAAACCCCTGCCACCAATTTTAAAATCACCGCAATTGCCCCTGACGGTGTTATTGAAGCTATAGAATCAAGACACGGGGGCGCTTTTTGTATAGGAGTACAATGGCACCCTGAAGAACTGACAGACGACCCGCCGCAAATGGAATTATTTAAATATATGGTGGAATCTTGCAAAAAGTAATGAAAACCGATACTATCGTGATATAGTAGTGAAAAATTATCTGGATAATTTGGTGAGAAAAATGGAAAAGATATTTGAAACCGAGGATGTAAGTCAGACGGAGAAACTTGGAATGGCTTTAGGGAGACTTCTTTCTAAAGGGGATTTTTTAGCTCTTACAGGGGATTTAGGTGCTGGGAAGACGGCTTTTACACGCGGTGTGGCAAGAGGGTTGGGTATCAAAGAGGGGGTTACCAGTCCCACATTTACTATAATAAATGAGTATTACGAGCCTATCGCTTTCGCACATATGGATGCATATAGGCTAAAAAGTCCGGAAGAACTACAAAATATAGGCTTTGATGATTATTTGCAGGAGTTTATCGTTGTTATGGAATGGGCCAATAGAGTAAAAGAGGTTTTACCTGAACATGTGTTGTGGATTGATTTTGCCATAATCAGTGATAGCCGACGCCGAATACAGTTTACATCGGATAATTCCCATTATAATAATCTAATTCAGGAGTTGAGTATATGACACATGTTTTAGGCATTGATTCATCTTCAATTGTGGCGACTGTGGCTGTGCTAAGTGAGGAAAAACTTCTCTCGGAATATATAGTGAATAATAAAAAGACACATTCAGAAAAAATGATGATTATTCTTGACCAAGTCCTTAGGGATTCTGGAATAACTCTAAAAGACATTGATGTAGTGGCAATATCCAAAGGCCCCGGTTCTTTTACAGGGATTCGAATCGGCATGGCTTGCGCCCAAGGCATCGCTCATGCACTGGAAAAACCCATGGCAGGGGTTAATACTCTTGATGGTTTGGCGTATAATCTGATGGGTACGGAAAGTCTAATATGTCCGATGATTAATGCTCAGCGACAGGAAGTATATACCTCTCTTTACCGTTTTGAAAGTGAAGAGATACAAAGACTTTGGGATTACAAATTGATTAAGGCGGATGAGCTCCTAAAAAAACTTCTGGCTATTGAAGAAAAAATAATTGTCCTAGGTGATGGTTTATTTTTATTGAAAGAGTTATTAAAAAGCTATAATATGGATACAACAAAGAATATTGTCCAAGCACATCCGATGTTTTCAATGCCGCGAGCTTCGTCCATTGCAGCGGCGGGATTGTGCAAATATGTTAATGGGGATTTAGAGGACTGCCTTACAATTAAACCATTTTACATACGGAAATCCAGTGCAGAGGAAAAATGGGAGGAACGCCATGGAGCAAAGGGTTGATAATGATTTAATAATACAGGTTATGAAAATGCAGGATTTAGATGAGGTTATGAAAGTTGAGCAACAGTGTTTCACTATTCCATGGTCACGCTATTCATTTACCCAAGAACTCAAAGATGATCAACTTTCCCAATATCTCATAGCTAGGCACTTAGGCAAAATCATCGGCTATGTGGGAATATGGGTAGTATTGGATGAGGCCCATGTGACAAATGTGGGAGTGCTGCCGGAATATCGCGGAAAGGGCATTGGAGAGCTGTTGATGCGTTCAATTATGGCCGTAGCCAAAACCCGTGGCGCGAAGAGGATGGGCCTAGAAGTCCGCAAAAGCAATTTTGTCGCACAAAACCTATATTCAAAACTCGGCTTTGAGCCTGTAAGGATCCGCAGGAGATACTACATAGATGATGGGGAAGATGCGGTCATAATGTGGAAGGATTTGGTGTCCCGCTCCTAATTTATTAAGTTACTTATACTAGGATTTGTTCAATGGCTTTACAGGTATCCCACCTACAAATGAATTTTCCTGCACATCTTTATTGATAAGTGAACAGGTGGAAACTGTGGCACCGTCGTTAATGACGACACCTGGCAAGATGGTGACATTAGCACCTATTGTTACGTTTTTCCCTATCTTAACCTTTCCTGTTCCCCATTCTTTTACCATGTATTCATGGGCCAATATTGTAGAATTATATCCTATTACAGTGTTATCACCGATTTCAATCAGTTCCGGAAAAAATATATCAAACATGACCATTAAGCCAATGGATACATTTGCACCTACCTGCATCCCAAGAAGCCTGTAAAGGGAATTTTTTAATGGAAGCCAAGGGACGAATCTAGCGATATAAATGATAATAAAATTAAACACTACTTTTACTGGGTTGACGGTTTTGTACCAAAACCACAGTGAGTTAATATCCCCTACCTGATGCCGTTTTACTCTACGCATTTTTGCCTCCTGAATACGAAATTTATTATTAAAGTAGTTTTAAATTTGCATGGGCATTTAGAGTCATATTTGATTTATCACCCATAAAATGCCGGTAATGGCCGGTGCAAGCGATCATAGCTGCATTATCAGTGCAAAGTATTGTAGGAGGAAACTGGATTTGATAATCGAATCCTGCTTTATTGGTCAATTCTTTGCGAAGACGGCTATTTGCCGCAACTCCACCGGCTAAGGCAATTGTCTTTATTTTTTTTGTCCTTGCAGCTGTCAATGTATTTTCCACTAGGGCGTCTACAACGGCCTTTTGAAAGCTAGCCGCCACATCCTCAATTACAACGGGCAAGGCTTTTTGCCTTTGGCGGTTTAAATAATTCAAAACAGCGGATTTTATACCACTGAAACTAAAGGATAAATCCCCTTCCTTCACATGAGCTATTGGAAAATCGATGGCCGTTTCATTGCCTTTTTTCGAAAGTGCATCAATGAGGGGACCTCCGGGATAACCCAAACCTAGGGCCCGAGCCACTTTATCAAAAGCTTCACCGGCCGCATCATCCACAGTCCTGCCCATGACCTCATATCTGCCATAGTCTTTTACATATACCAAATGGGAATGCCCACCTGATACTACTAAACACAAAAAAGGTGGAGCGAAGTCGCTCTCGAGAAAATTTGAAAAAATATGGCCTTCGATATGGTTTACACCTATTAAGGGTTTGTTGAGAGCATAGGCCAACCCCTTAGCGTAGGAAACACCTACTAGCAGTGCCCCGACTAGGCCCGGGCCTTGGGTTACTGCTATGAGATTCACATCCTCAAAGCTAATCCCAGCATCATCAAGGGACTTTTGAGCTACATGGGAAATTGCTTCAAGATGCTGTCTTGAGGCGATTTCCGGCACAACACCGCCAAATTTGGCATGTTGTTTTATTTGAGAGAAAATGGTGTTTGAAAGGATCATTCTCCCGGCCTTCACTACAGATACAGATGTTTCATCACATGATGTCTCAATTCCTAGGGTAATAAAGTTTTCATCCAAATACATCAATCTCCTTAAGCTTCCTTGTCAAGCTGCTCATACAGATATTCCAAATCGGATATTAGCTTATTGTATGCTATATTTACTCTTTGTGCCTCTTCAGGGTTACTATATACCTCTACCTCACACAGCATGAGTTCAAGGCCTTCCATTTCCTGTTCTTTTTTGAGGATATTTTCTTCAAGTTGTTTAAGACGCTTTTGCCGTCGCTGCCTTTTTTCCCGCTGTTTTCTTTCCTGAAGTTTTATTTTTCGCTGCAAAGTCTTGTTTTCCATATTTATAGGGGCAGCCTTTTTTTTGCCTTCCTTCTTTTTGTCTAAATAATAGGAGAAGTTTCCCTTAATATCCTCAATATTGCCATTATCAAGTTCCCAAATACGGGTGGCAATTTTCGTCAGGAAATACCGATCGTGTGATACGGCAATAATGGTGCCATTAAATGTTTTTAAAGCATCTTCCAATTTCTCCTTAGACTGTATGTCAAGCTGATTTGTAGGTTCATCCAATAAAAGTAGGTTTGCACCCTGAAGGACTGCCTTTCCAAGGGCAACACGGCTTTTCTCTCCACCACTGAGCACCCCTATGTTTTTTTCTACTTCATCACCGGAAAATAAAAGACTTCCCAAAAAAGTTCTGATTTCCGTCAAGTTCAGGCCTTGTGCCAAATTCCACACCTCATCCAAAACTGTATTATCTGGAGATAAGTCCTGTTGTTCTTGATCCAGGTATATCGGTTCGATTTGGTGGCCATACTCAAATGAACCCTTTTGGGGCTGTAGCCTCCTAGCCAAAACTTTTAATAAGGTGGATTTACCTACACCATTAGGGCCTATTATTCCTATGCGCTCACCTCGATAAACCTTTAAATTTATAGAATCAAATATCTTTTTCTCCCCA
>CAYMGK010000113.1:0-5948 GCA_964389965.1 uncultured Clostridia bacterium
TAATTTAGTATTACAGATACTTGAGATAACAGATCGTGTAGTTGTATGTGTTAATTTAATGGATGAAGCCCGGAGAAAAAAGATAAATATCCATATTAAAAGATTATCGGATATTTTAGGTGTGCCTGTAGTTGGCACAAATGCAAGAAGTTGTCAGGGGCTTGACTGTTTAAAAGAAATGGTTCGAAAAGTCAGTATAGGCCAAACCAAGAATTCACCTATTAAAGTCAAATATGATGAATCTATGGAAGAAGCAATAAAACTACTTGAAGAGAGACTGCAGATTATTCTGCAAGGTGATTTAAATAGCCGGTGGGTTGCCCTTCGATTACTTGAAGGTGATGGCAAGACTTTACGACTCATCGAAAAAGATTTAGGTTTTCGACTCCTTAGTGATATAGGTTTGAATGAAAAGTTAAATGAGGCAGTAAATGTCTTAAAAACGAAACACCCTGATAAATCTGAAATACAAGATGACATTGTTTCATCGATTTTCATGAAGGCCGAAAGAATAAGTGAAAAAGTAGTGGATGCTAAAACAACAAAGCACAATGAGTTAGATAGAAAGATTGATGATATACTCACATCTAAGGCTTTTGGAATCCCGATAATGTTAGCCCTATTGGGCCTTGTTTTCTGGTTGACTATATATGGCGCAAATTATCCCTCGGATCTGTTAGCAAAGGGGTTTTCCTATATGGAAAATCAGCTATTACATTTATTTCATGGAATTGGAACACAGGAATGGCTATATGAATTACTGGTTTTAGGGATTTACAGGACCGTTGCATGGGTTGTATCAGTAATGCTGCCACCTATGGCAATATTTTTTCCGATGTTTACATTACTAGAAGATTTAGGGTATTTACCAAGAGTGGCTTTTAATCTCGACAATTTTTTCAAGAAGGCACAGGCACATGGTAAACAAGCTTTGACCATGTGTATGGGATTTGGATGTAATGCGGTTGGAGTTATAGGTTGCAGAATCATTGACTCTCCAAGGGAAAGACTTATTGCAACAATTACAAACAATTTTGTGCCTTGTAATGGTCGCTTCCCTATATTAATTGCCCTTTCTACCATATTCGTAGCAGGTTCCTTTGGGGCTTTCAAATCATTTGTTGCGGCAATGACACTTTCGGGCATGATTATTTTCGGTGTTTTTATAACTCTTGTCATATCAAGGATATTGTCTGAAACAATCTTAAAAGGCCTGTCCTCTTCGTTTACTCTTGAACTGCCGCCATATCGAAAACCACATTTAGGAAGAATACTAGTAAGGTCTTTTTTAGACAGGACCTTATTTGTATTAATTCGGGCAATTGTAGTAGCTACACCTGCGGGACTTATTATATGGCTTATGACAAATGTAAATATAGGTGATATAAGTCTTTTAAGTTGGAGTGGAAAAATCCTCGACCCATTTGGCAGACTTTTGGGTATGGATGGTTATATAATTTTGGCGTTTATTTTGGGATTGCCTGCAAATGAAATAGTTATACCAATAATAGTAACAAGCTATATGGCATCAGGTACTTTAATTGACGTAGGGGATCTTTCAACTTTGGGAGAACTCTTATTGGCCAACGGCTGGACTTGGGTTACAGCAGTATGTACGATGCTATTTTCATTAAGTCACTTTCCCTGTGGCACTACATTGCTTACAATATACAAAGAAACCCGAAGCATAAAATGGACATTTGTTTCTTTTTTAATTCCGACTGTAACAGGAATAATCTTATGTTTTAGTGTTAGATACTTAAGCTATTATATTATGTAAGATCGAAAAATAGACTTGCTTTACTTGCAATTTGTGATAAAATATACAAAGAAAATATTAGAGGAGGTCTTTTCTTTGAAGGTAATTGTTGATCAAGATACTTGCACAGGCTGTGGACTTTGTATTGATATTTGTCCATCGGTTTTTGACTGGAATGACGAGGGACTAGCAGATGTAATAGTTGATGAAGTACCGGAAGAAGACGAAGATGATGTCAGAGAAGCAATGGAAAGTTGCCCATCAGAATCAATAGAAGAAGTATAGTATATTTTAAAAAACACAGGAAAGATCTCATTTTAATTATAAATGAGGTCTTTTTTTTATTTATAAGCAGGAATTTGGTGTTTTATGAAGAATAATATATAATGAAACACCATACCATAATATGAAACAGACTATTAATTCAGGAGGGGTTTTTTGATGAAAAAATTAGAAGTTGCGAAACGCATTGTCCATAGCGGTGTTGTTGCTGTGGTAAGGGCAGAGTCAGTTGAACAGGCCCTGAAAATTGCTGAAGCAGTCAAAGCCGGTGGGATAGAGGCCATCGAAATAACCATGACTGTACCCGGTGCTATTGATGTTATCAAAGAACTAGATAAAGCATATCCAAATAATGAAATCCTTATCGGAGCAGGCACTGTGCTAGATTCGGAAACTGCAAGAGCCACTATACTTGCAGGGGCAGAGTTTGTAGTAAGTCCACACTTCAATCCAGATGTAGTGAGACTATGCAATAGATATCAAAAAGTTTGTATGCCCGGTGCCATGTCTATAAAAGAAATAGTAGAGGTCATGGAATCAGGTGCAGATTTTGTCAAGTTCTTCCCAGGTAGTGCTTTTGGGCCTTCCATGATTAAGGCTATTTTAGGGCCACTGCCATATGCCCCCATTGTCCCTACAGGCGGTGTCAGTCTGGAAAACGTAGGTGAATGGATTAAAGCCGGATGTAAAGCTGTTGGAGTAGGTGGGCAACTAACCAAAGGTGCTAAAACCGGTGATTATAAGCAGGTTGAGGAAACAGCCAGAAAATTTGTAAGTGCTGTTAAAGCTGCAAGGTTATAGGGGATAATTGCTGATAACAAAAAAATAAATTTTTATTTACTGACGAATAATAAAATATTCAAGAGGAAGGTGTTTTTTTAAATGGCTAATAAAATAGTAACTTTTGGGGAGATTATGCTTAGACTGACCCCACCGAATTACTTGAGGTTTGTTCAAGCCGAATCCTTTGATATTACCTATGGTGGGGGTGAAGCAAATGTGGCAGTGTCCCTTGCTAACTACGGTGAAGATGCATATTTTGTGACAAAAGTTCCCGAAAACCCCATTGGCCAATCCGCCATAAATCACCTGCGTAGGTACGGAGTAAACACTAGCCACATAGTAAAAGGTGGAGAAAGGCTAGGCATTTATTTCAATGAGATTGGAGCATCACAGCGGCCTTCATTGGTAGTATATGATCGCAGCAACTCCTCTATTGCCCAAGCAAGAGTGGAAGATTTTAACTGGAAGGAAATATTTAAAGGGGCCAAATGGTTTCACTTTACGGGAATTACACCTGCATTAGGTGATAATGTAGTTGATATTTGCCTTGATGCGGTAAAAACTGCCCGTGAATTAGGTGTGACAGTGAGCTGTGATTTGAATTATCGCAGAAAGTTGTGGTCTAAAGAAAAAGCCGGCAAAGTTATGGCAGAGCTCATGAAGTATGTTGATATATCGATAGGTAACGAAGAAGATGCTCATGATGTATTTGGTATTAAAGCAGGTAAGTCCGATATTACGGCAGGTGAGCTTCATGAGGAAGGTTATAAGGATGTGGCAAGACAGCTTCAGGAAAGATTCTCCTTAAAAGGTGTAGCCATAACATTGAGAGAGAGTTTTTCTGCATCTGATAATGGATGGTCAGCAATTTACTATGATGGGAAACAGTACTACAGATCCAGAAGGTATAAGGTTCATATAGTAGATCGTGTCGGTGGTGGAGACTCTTTCGGCGGTGGCCTCATATATGCCCTAAACAACGGATATACAACTCAGGATGCAGTGGAGTTTGCAGTAGCAGCTTCCTGTATGAAACATACAATAGTAGGTGATTTCAATCACATGACGGTTAAAGAGGTCGAAAATCTAGCCAAAGGCGATGCCTCCGGTAGAGTACAGCGGTAAAAAGACTAAATAAAAAATGCTACAGTTTCTCTTAGAAAAACTGTAGCATTTTTTAGTGATTCTGATCTGGAAATTAGAATCATTTATTGGATATTTCGTAGAAGTGCTTTTTCCCTCCATGTACCCCGCTTATAAAAGACGGAAGTAATTATGGCCCCGGCTACCCAGGCAGTGAGGAGTGAAATGAATATTGACTCTGGCCTGCCATTGGGATATTGTGCGCTTTGAGTGAAGTATGCCAGTCCATAAGCTATAGGCACGCGAAGGAAAATCGTGGTTATTAAGGAAAGCCACATAGGTGTTATAGTATCACCTGCACCCCGCATTACCCCTGAAAGGACCTGTGTCACTGCCATTGCAATGTATCCTGCTGCAAGAATTCGCATCATTCGCACACTTAAATTAACGAGTTCTACAGTATCAGTGAAAATATTCATAAGGTACTTTCCAAAAAACAATATAATGATTGTTATTACCGTTGAAACCCCTGTTGCTAACACAAGGCCTTGCTTAGTTCCCTGTTCCACTCTGTCAATTTTTCCTGCACCAACATTTTGGCCTGAATATGTAGTCATAGTCATCCCAAAGGTAAAATTGGGCATCATCGCAAAACCATCCACACGCATAATGATGACATTACATGCAATAATCATTTCTCCGAAGGTATTTGTAAGGGATTGTACAGTTATCATAGCGAGAGAAAATATAGCAGAAGTCATACCTGATGGCAATCCCAATTTTAAAAGCTGAGATAAATACTCTTTTTTTGGTTTCATTGTATTTAAATTTAGGTCAAACACAGTGTCCATAGATTTGAGCTTTATTGCACACAAAATAGCCGAAACCGACTGTGCTATAACAGTAGCTAGTGCCACACCAGGGACCCCCATACCTAAACTTGTGACAAACCATATATCCAATATAATATTTAAGACCGTGGAAATCAGTAAAAACAACAATGCAGATAGAGAATCCCCTAACCCACGCAAAATTCCCGAAAGGATATTAAAATAAGAAAATCCCCAATTGCCCATCATCAAAATAAAAAGGTAATCAGCACACCAATCTATAATTGATTCAGGTGTATTGATAAAAACAAGTATGGGCCGTATGATAACAGGCCCCATAATCATAAGAAATATGGAAGCTGCTGCTGTAACAGTTATACATACGCCGATAGTTCTTGAAAGTTTTTCCCTTTCCTTTGCACCAAAATATTGGGAAACCATGATTCCTGCACCTGTTGCAATAGCCATGAAAAGTACAAGTAAAAAGTGCAAGACCGGGAAAGCGCTGCCGACTGCGGCTAGAGCATTATCACCTATGTACCTACCTATAACTATAGAATCAACAGTATTATAGAGTTGTTGGGCGATATTCCCAATCAGCATAGGTATTGAAAACTCTACAAGCCTTTTCCATGGTGTCCCTGTTGTCATATCCTTTGGTGAAAAAAGATCCGCTATTTTTGCCATATCTATACTTCAATCCTTTCAAAGCTAACCTTTCGATTATGTAATATTAATTTTAAACACCAAGATAGATTATATCATGATTACAGGATAAAATGGCAACCTTTTTGACTCAACCGAAAAAAGTCTTTCAAAAAAGTTCTATAAATTCTTGACATCCTAAAAAAAAAATAATAAAATAACAATTGTAGGTTAGGCAGGATGGTAGGCTATAAAAGTATTAATCCGCTTTCGATAATTAATATTGTTATACAGCCTATAAAAGGGTATTCCTGCGGGAGTACCCTTGTTTTTATTTAAACCCCCTGTCAAACTAACCAAAATCGAGGTGATTTTTATTTAGGTTAAGTCAGCAATTGTAGTATGGTAGTGATTTGTAGAAAAGATTGACCGGAGGGATGAACATGAAAACATCAACTAAAGGAACAACGGCTCTTGGAAAAAAGGAAGTATTAAAGACCCCAAGAATTCCTGAGTTTTGGGAAGCTTTATTTGCATTAGCGGCAGTATTTTTGGTTATTATTTTT
>CAYMGK010000113.1:5958-6508 GCA_964389965.1 uncultured Clostridia bacterium
TAAACTCGGCACGGGATTAACTGCTCCACTTATTGCAGGTGCATTTATTGCAAGCTTTTTCGGTCTGTATTTAGGATACAGGTGGACAGATATGCAGACTGGGATGATTGAAGGAATTGCTAATGCTCTTCCCTGTGTTATGATTCTAATGTTAGTAGGTCTTATGATTGGTATATGGATTATCGGGGGAACAGTTCCTGTTATGATTTATTACGGTCTTCAGATACTTAGCCCTAAACTTTTTTTGCCTGCTACTTTTATACTATGCAGCATAGTATCTGTAGCCACCGGCACTTCTTGGGGAACTATTGGCACTATGGGCCTTGCACTAATTGGAATAGGACAAGGTCTGAATATACCGCTTCCGATAGTTGCTGGTGCTATTGTATCTGGTGCATTCTTCGGAGATAAAATGTCTCCCCTTTCAGATACTACCAATGTTGCACCGGCTATGGCGGGGACAGGCTTGTTTGAACATATTGGCTCAATGCTTTATACGACTGTGCCGGCAACAATTGTCTCACTTATAATTTACACCTTTTTAGGTTTT
>CAYMGK010000114.1:0-6467 GCA_964389965.1 uncultured Clostridia bacterium
CAGATTTGCGCAAATATCCGTCGATATATGCTTCTTTTACCCCCTGATTTATAGCCTCATTAAAATCTCCTTCAACTACTGCAACTTCCTGCCCAAGCTCAATAAACAGTACTGCCATACCTGTATCCTGACATATTGCTATTTCCTCTTGTGCTGCAATTTCGTTGTTCTTTATTATTTGCTCAAGGACAGATTTGCCTACAGGAGACCTTTCCGCTTTATACTGTTTTTTTAGTTCATTGAAAATATCTTCACCAATAAAATAGTTTGCCTTTAAAAATAAATCTCGAACAGTATTCTTAACCACTTCCGCCTTGATTTTTCTCATAAAATCACCTCACTGGTTTCTTTCTCAAAACTATCGCAAATTAAAAAAACCATATGTAAAAGCCCGGTTATTATCCTATTAATCTGAATCATCCGGTTCAGTCATATTTTTAGGACATAAAATAACTTCAATTTCTTTTGGAGTCAGAATTTCTTTCTCTAAAATTATTTCTTGTACAGTTTTGTCGCTGCTCATAACTTCCTTGGCCAGTTCCGTTGCGCCCTCATAACCTATATGTGGCACCAATGCTGTAATTATACCAATGCTATTATCGACCATATCCTGACACCTATCCCTGTTAGCAGTTATGCCCACAACACATTTTTCCCTAAATACACCTATAACATTTGTTAGGATTTCTATAGATTGTATGATGTTAAATACAATAACAGGCTCCATGACATTTAGTTCAAATTGACCTGCTTTTACAGCAAGGGCCACAGTGTGATCATTGCCTATGACCTGAAATGCCACTTGATTTACTACTTCAGCCATAACTGGATTTACCTTACCCGGCATGATTGACGAACCTGGTTGTGCAGGGGGTAGGTTTATTTCTTTAAGGCCTGTCCTTGGGCCTGATGCCATCAATCTAAGGTCATTAGCTATCTTAGACAAATTTAACGCCAATACCTTTAAGCTACTTGAAAATGCTGCAAGTGTATCGGTATTTTGCGTTGCATCAACCATATTGTCAGCACCTTTTATAGGTAGCCCCGAGAACTCTCTCAGTTTTTCTATAGTAGTCCTAATATATTTTACCTTTGCATTTAGCCCGGTACCGACTGCAGTTGCCCCCATATTTACTTCATTTAGATCCTCAGAAGCTCTTTTTATCCTACCTATATCCCTTGTTATGGCCTGAGCATATGCCCCAAATTCCTGTCCCAATCTAATCGGAACAGCATCTTGGAGATGTGTGCGACCCATTTTTATTACATCATCAAACTCCTTGGATTTAGCAATAAACACATCATGTAATTTTTTTAGCTCTGATAAAAGCATCTTTACTAACTTTAAAATGGCAATACGCACAGCCGTAGGAAAAGCGTCATTTGTCGATTGGGACATGTTTACATGAGAATTCGGTGAAATGAGTTTGTAATCTCCTTTTTCCCCTTTTAGAATTTCTATAGCCCTATTGGCTATTACTTCATTGACATTCATATTTAGCGAGGTGCCCGCACCTCCCTGTATTACATCAACTATAAATTGATCCAAGTATTGCCCTTTTAAAATCTCATCTGAAGCCTGCATTATTGCATTAGCTTTTTCTTTATCCAGTTGTCCCAGTTTCATATTTGCAAAAGCCGCCGCCTTTTTTACCATTGCCATAGCCAGAATCAGCTCTTTATTAGGTCTATATCCTGTTATAGGGAAATTTTCTAGCGCCCGCTGTGTTTGTATACCGTAGTATGCATCTTTTGGTATTGCCTTTGAACCTAACAAATCATGCTCCATACGCCGCTTTTCCATTTGATCCTCTCCTTCCAGAATCCGCATTTTTATTAATCTGTTTCTAAACAATATTATATCACATATTAATATAAATCAAGGCCCTTGCCCAGGCCGTTTGTAAACTTTTACTCGACACAAAAGGGATTTGATAGTTTATTGTAGAATAGTGTTTTATGGGGTATGCTTAAATTGATAATATATTGAGGAGGAATTGTATGACTGCAAATTTGATTTTTCTTTTTTTCATTTTTTCTTCATTACTTCCTATGTTAAAGCAAAAAAGGCTTGAGGCCAATAGAATTAACTTAATGAAAAAGTTTGAAAAGAAACGTGGCTCAAGGTTTATTTCCCTCATTCATCGTCAAGAAGCCCTATCTATCTTTGGTTTTCCCATTACTAAATATATAAATATTGAAGATTCGGAACAACTTTTACGGGCTATAAGGCTAACCCCTTCGAATATGCCCATAGATATTCTGCTACATACACCGGGTGGCCTTGTTCTAGCCGCAGAGCAAATCGCAAATGCACTATCACGCCATCCGGCGAAGGTTACAGTATTTGTACCACATTATGCTATGTCAGGCGGTACTTTAATAGCCCTTGCAGCAGATGAAATTGTGATGGATGAAAATGCGGTTCTTGGTCCAGTCGATCCGCAAATCGGTAATTTCCCCGCCGCATCCATATTAAAGGTAATGCGCCTCAAGGATAAGAAGGATATCGATGATGAAACCATTATTCTTGCAGACGTATCGGAAAAAGCCATAAACCAAGTTCAGCAAAGTGTATTTAATTTACTGAGAAATAAACTCCCAGAAGATAAAGCAAAGGATCTTGCATCAGTGCTCTCAAAAGGTCAATGGACCCACGATTATCCCCTTACCTGTGAACAGTTAAAGGATATGGGGTTCCCTATATGTGCTACTCTTCCAAAAGAAATTTACGATCTTATGGATTATTATCCTCAGCCGGTTCGAAAAAAGCCATCAATCCAATACATCCCACTACCTTATTACGAAAATGAAAGAAAAAGTGGTAATGAATAATAATAAAGTCATATTATGATTTTGGTGATTAACATGTGTTATGTTTACATCCTTGAATGCTCTGATAAAACTCTGTATACGGGGTGGACCAATAATCTTGATAAAAGAATAAACACCCATAACCAAGGAAAAGCCTCTAAATACACAAGGGCAAGGCTTCCAGTAAAGATCGGATATGTGGAAAAACATAGTAGTAGAACAGCCGCCCAAAAAAGGGAGTATGAAATTAAGCAAATGACAAGACAGGAGAAAATTAAACTTATAGAATCCTCCACAACTTAATAATTTAAATGACTGGCGTTTGGAGGAGTTTTCTAGTACCGGTGGGAAGTCTTTTTGTGATTTTTACACTATCAAGGTGTTCTAGCAATGGAATGGCATATTTTCTAGTGGTTCCAAGCATTTTACGGAAATCCGATGCGGTAAGCTCCGTATTATTTTTAAAATGTCCTTTTAACTGCTGTATAGCTTGATTTACCCATTTGTCCGTCATATACAATTCCTCATTGAGCCTTATGAGCCTCCCATTATTCGTAAGCATCAATATAATTTGTCTTATATCTTTTTCTTGATTGGCGGAAAAACTGAAAAGGACCTCATTCAAATTCGGAGGAGACCATCCTCCTTCATTGTATAGTTTGATAATTTCATCGAGAATATCCTTATGTTTTTTACTAAGTTTTATTTCAAACCCTTTTATTTTTACGGTACTACCTGATATTTCAAGAAGTCCGTCATTGACCCATTTGTTCAAAAAACTATCATAAAATATAGATTTTATCCCTATTCGACTTCGAAGTTCTTCTTTAGCCATACCACCACTTAATGCTTGAACTTTATGGTATTTTTCAACTATTCTAATGACCCTTTCCGTAAGTTTGTTAAAATACTTGCTTTCCACTATCAGTTCTTCTTCGCCTATTTTAAATACTTTCACTTTATTCTGTAAAACCAAAGTCCCGATAGCTACTTTGATTTGGGCAATACTCTTTCCTGTATATGGTGCGATTTCCGATGTTTTCAGGTACTCGTTTGCAAAAAACTCCAATAGTGCCAAGATGAATTCATGCAAATCCCCTTCAAAAACGTTTTTCAAGGCATATTGTGCCCTTTTTTGAGTGTTCTTTTTTATTCTTCGAGGATTTACAAAGAGTATTCGGCCTCCACCTATAGTGGTTATTGGGGAATAGCTTCTCACCACATAGCGATCCTTATAAGCACAAGCCACAGTATCTTCAAAAATTATTCGCACAAACGCATCTTCTCCGGGTAATAACCTATCCTTATCAAGTAATACAATCCTGGCCATGACTTCCTTTGTTCCATAATGAAACCTTACACGCCCCCTGTTTTTTAGGGGCCTTTTTGCATCAGGCAATAGTTTGAAATAAGCCAGAGCTTTGGTTACTGGCATAAGGGTCCCCGGCTTTGCTACTACATCCCCTCTTTCTATATCTTGAACTTTAATATCTGCAAGGTTAAGGGCTGTTCTTTGTCCGTCCATTGCTTTGTCACTGGCTTTACCATATAATTGTATACCTCTAATTCTGGAGTCCCTGCCCTTTGGAAAAATCTTAACACTATCCTCAACTTTTGCCGTACCATAAAGGAGGCTTCCAGTTACAATCGTTCCAATTCCCGGCATAGTAAAAATTCTGTCTATAGGAAGTCTAAAAGGTGAATGTGCATCTTTCGTGATATCATGGCAGCACATCTCATCTATAGCTATTTTTAATGTTTCAATTCCCTCACCGGTAACTGAAGATACTAAAACAATCGGTGATTTTTCAAGAAATGTCCCTTTTATATGTTCTCTAACATCTTCAGTAACTAATTCAAGCCATTCATCATCGACCATATCTATTTTAGTTAAAACTGTAATACCTTTTTCAACATTTAATAACTTCAATATATTTAGATGTTCTTTTGTCTGCGGCATAACACCTTCATCAGCAGCAACAATAAATAAAACTAAGTCAATACCACCTACACCGGCTACCATGTTTTTAACAAATCTTTCATGTCCGGGAACATCCACAACACCCATTTTTCGGCCCGAGGGTAGTGTTAGATGTGTAAATCCCAAGTCAATGGTAATTCCCCGCTTTTTTTCTTCCAAAAGCCTATCGGTATCTATTCCAGTTAAAGCTTTTATTAAAGTTGTTTTTCCATGATCTATATGACCTGCTGTCCCAAGAATGATATTGCTCATACTACCTTCCCTACCATTTCTATTGTTTTCATTATGTCTTCATTAGTCATAGTCCTTACATCTAACAAAAATTTGTCTTTTTTTATCCTGCCTATTATTGGAATTGAAGCTTTCATTAACATTTTGAAGATTGTCTGCACTGATACCCCTTTGATTTTAACTGTGACAGCTTTTGTTGGAATTCCGTGGCCCGGAAAAGAACCGCCACCAACCTCCGAAATATCGTCAACTATATCAACTCTACCTTTATCTCCAATTATATCAGCTAAACCTGTGCAAAGTAGTTGGGCCTGCGCTTCCATGATTTTTTGCGGTTTAACCATCATAGATATAGTTGGGAGCTCCCTCCAACGACCCTCTTTATATAAAAGTAACACAGATTCCAAAGTAGCTAAAGTCATTTTGCCGATTCTAACTGCCCTTGTAAGTGGATGGGTTTTTATTAATCTTATAAATTCCTTCTTACCTGCTATTATTCCCGCCTGGGGTCCCCCCAGCAATTTATCACCACTGAAAGTAACTATATCCATTCCAGCCTTTAAAGAATCGGAAACCGTAGATTCATAGGGAAAGCCGTAGGGAGTCAGATCCACTAACACGCCACTGCCCAAATCTTCCATCACCGGAATATTATACTTCTTTCCTAGCAATGCAAGTTCGGTGTTGTTTACACTTGAAGTAAAACCAATAATTTCAAAATTGCTCGTATGTACCTTTAAAAGCATACTGGTATTTTCATTTATGGCGTCTTCGTAATCTCTTAGGTTTGTCTTGTTGGTAGTCCCAACTTCTACTAATTTGGCACCGCTTTGGACCATAACATCAGGTATTCGGAAGCTTCCGCCTATTTCTACTAGCTGACCGCGGGAAATAATCACTTCTTTCCCAGATGCAATAGCCGAAAGACAGAGAAGCACCGCCGCAGCGTTATTGTTAACTACTAACACATCTTCGGCTCCCGTAATTTGGCATAGCAACTCCCTCACATGATCATAGCGTTCCCCTCGTCTACCTTTTTGTATATCGTATTCTAAATTAGAGTAATTGCCGGCTATTTCACATAGTCTTTTAAGGACAATTCCGGGAAGTGGAGCCCTACCAAAATTAGTATGAAGGACAACACCGGTAGCATTGACTATTGGTCGCAATTTATATGGAGATGAAGATAACCTTTCTGTGGTATCTGATACTACCTTTTCCATCAAATTCATCGCATCAGGTCCTATATAGCCGTTTTTTTGAGATTTCTCAACTAGGTCCAGTCTGATTTCATCAATACTCTCTCTTATTGCATCTACTACCCTATTACGACCTTTATCCTCACATAATAATTTGATTTCAGCACGGTCCAGGACTTCCGTTACTTTCGGTAATTTCCGCATAATTAAATTCTTATCCAATAACATGAAACCTCCTTACA
>CAYMGK010000115.1:0-5242 GCA_964389965.1 uncultured Clostridia bacterium
TTTCCGAAACCACATTATTGATAAATTCGTATCTCTTATCAACTATTAGCATTTCAGGGTCGAGAGATGCGGATTTTGTCAACTTTTCAATATATTCCCGGGATTTTTTTAAAATCTGTGGGCTCACCTTACCTATATAATCAACTATATGTTTGTCATTTTCCAGGAGTTTCAAAGCAGTCCAGTCAGAGGGGTAATCGGTAGTAACAGCATTTTGTTCGATTGCCTTATTTATAGCGAAAATAGCATTATCAATATCTTGCCCATATGAGATCTTTTTTGCATCCACATTATTTAACACTGTTTCTAGGATCTTCTTTTTTAAATCATCAATGCCCTTATGCTTAGGTGCTACAGTGGGGACTATGGGAAGACCCAGTTGCTTTGAAAGCGAATCCACATTTATTTTAATGCCCCTTCTAATAGAGTCATCCATCATATTAAGGGCGATAATTACTTTGGCTCCCATTTCAGAAAGCTGTGTTGTCAGATACAGATTTCTCTCAATATTTGTGGCATCAACCACATTTACCACAATGTCCGGCTTGTCCTTTAAAATGAAATTCCGGGCAACCATCTCGTCTTCCGAGTAAGCCCCGAGGCTATAAGCACCTGGCAAATCCACTATATTGTACTGTATACCTCTATATTCATATTTCCCTACTTTTTTTTCAACAGTGACTCCAGGCCAGTTTCCCACATGCTGGTTAGTGCCGGTAAGTGCATTGAAAAGTGTTGTCTTACCGCAATTTGGGTTGCCAGCCAAAGCAATTGTAATCATTTTTTCGGCTCCTCCTAAATAGTGAGAATCATTCTCAATGAATGCTCAAAAAAATATTGTTATTTTGTCAGTTCAGTGGATATAGGTGTATTTTACTGGCCATACCGCGACCAATTGCAACCTTACTGCCATTTAAGTCCACTACCAAAGGACCCATGTCATTTTTCACCACTTCAATTTCCTTTCCCCTATTAAAACCCATTTCAAATAATCGTTTGGCCGCTGTTCGACCACCTGTAATATCACAAATCCTACCTTTAGCGCCTTTAGAAAAGTATGTTAGAGATTTAGTCATCACCATTCGGCCCCCTTTATGATCGAAGTATACTCTAATAAACTCACTTATTTTAGTATATTAGTTCAAAATATTATTGCCACATAGCTGAAAATGAAAACCATTCTCATTTGAGATTACCATGTATATCTGTTTTTGTCAATAAAAAAAAGCTTTCGGCAAAATCCTAGAAATCTCATCGAAAGCCTTTCAATTTCATATGGAGCTGATGGCCGGATTTGAACCGGCGACCTGCGCATTACGAGTGCGCTGCTCTACCTCTGAGCCACATCAGCTTGCCAATATATTTTACAATGTTTGCGACTTTTAGTCAACAATCGGGCTTGGATTATTTTACTTCTCAATGAGTTGCGACAGAAGGCTTTTCAGTGCGTTTTTTAGCGACAAACTTCGCACCTTTGTATGTTGTATAGCCTCCGGATAAGTTGTACAGCTTTTCAAAACCATTGCCCTTTAATATACGAATTGCTATATATGCTCTAAGACCTACTTGACATGTGACATATATTGGAGCATCTTTAGCCACTGGAATTTCATTCAGTCGGTCTCTTAGCTCATCAAGCTCTATGTTTACCGAACCTTTAATATGGCCGGCAGCAAATTCCTTAGGTGTTCTCACATCAAGTAGATATCCGCCTTTTTCCACAATGCCATCTATTTCATGCCAATGAACTTGTTCATATACATTTTCAGCTATATTTGATGCAATGTAGCCTAACATGTTCACTGGGTCCTTAGCAGAAGAAAAAGGTGGTGCATAGCAAAGTTCTAGCTCGGTAAGATCCCAGATTGTACCACCGAATTTTATTGCAGTGGCTATAACATCTATGCGCTTTTCAGTGCCTTCTCGACCAACAGCCTGGGCTCCATATACCTTTCCGTTTTCCGGATTAAATAGGAGTTTCATGGCGATTTGAGTCCAACCTGGATAGTAAGTGGCGTGATTCGCCGGATGTGCATGTACTGCTCTATAGTTTAAGCCCTTAGCCTTTAGTTGACGTTCATTGTTTCCAGTGCAAGCAGCTGTTAGATCAAATACTTTAACTACAGAACTTCCCAATGCACCGGGATACTCTATATCCGTGTCATTTATGTGGTCTGCCGCTAACCTGCCTTGACGGTTGGCCGGTCCTGCTAATGGCACGGCGGTATCACTACCTGTTACATAGTCAGTTATTTGGGCTACATCACCAATGGCGTATATATCATCTAAAACTTGACCAGTCTCTCCATCTATAGTGTTGAGTTGTTTTGTAGTCAGTATATGCTCCCGCCTTCCAAGAGCCAAGCCACAGGATTTTGCAAGTGAGTTTTCAGACAATGCACCTCTTGAGGCAAAGTCCACAGGTGCCAGCTCAATGCAAGGAAGGTCGGGGATGACGCCAATTGATAAAACAGTCATATCAGTATCAATTTCAGTGCCACTTTCAAGGACGACTTTTTTCCCGTCATTTTTAAAACAAGTTACACCATCCTCTAAAATCAAATCAACACCTTTTGCATCAAGTTCACTGTGGATAAGCTGAGCCATTTCAAAATCCAAAGGTGCTAAAACTTGGCTGAACTTTTCTACTAGGGTCACTTTAATACCCCGTTTAGCCAGGTTTTCCGCTACTTCAACCCCAATAAAACCTCCTCCGACCACTAAGGCTGTTTCAGGGTCTGTATCATCAATAAAACCTCGAATCTTGTCAGTATCCGGAAGGTTGCTAAGCACAAAGAGGTTTGTAGCTTCATCCATGCCTTCAATCTCAGGTTCCAAAGGTTTTGCCCCTGACGACAATACCAACACATCATAGTCTTCAATATAAGTATCGCCGGTTTTTGTAGATCTGACTTTAACTGTTTTTGCCTTTTTATCGATTGATATAACTTCACTGAATATCCGTATATCAAGTTTGAAACGCTTTGACATCCCCTCAACTGTCTGAACTAGAAGTTTTTTTCGGTCTGTGATGACATTCCCTATATAATAAGGAAGACCACAGTTAGCAAAAGAGATGTATTCCCCACGCTCAAAAACGATGATTTCATCATCTTCGTTCAATCTTCGCAGTCTCGCAGCGGCAGTAGCACCACCGGCAACACCACCTACAACCAATATTTTTTTCATGGTATTTTACCTCCATTATATTTAAATTATTTTGATGGATAATTATTTAAAATTGTCTTGACAAACCTTTTAACATGATCACTTACCAGTTCATAGTAAACTTCATTTCCATGTCGCTTGCTTTTTACAATTCCTGCGGTCCTTAGTCTTGCAAGATGTTGGGATATCCCTGATTGTGAAGCTTTTATACATTCTTCCATACACGAAACATTACAAGGTCCATTTCTCGCTAACCCATCTACAATACAAAGCCTTATAGGGTGTGCCAATGCCTTCAACACCTTAGCGGTTTTCTCAAACCCATCCTTATCAAACATTGCTTGTGCAACTCCTCACAAAGTACTATATAAGTATATTATTATATTCTAATATGAATGTCAATAGAAAAAAACACTATAAAACCGATTTAATTGCCCAAAGACCAGTTTATAGTACTGGTGTTGTGATATTATGTTAATTGAGGGGTTTTTTGTTCATTAAAATATAAAACTAGGGGGGCAAGCAGTGGCAAGGCGACCAAACCAAAAGTTAAAGGTCCTTTACCTATTAAAAATACTTTTGGAAAACACAGATGAGGAAAATGGAATGACCGTAAAAAATATGATAAGAGAGCTAGACAAATACGGTATTCCTGCCGAGAGAAAGTCAATATACAGTGACATAGAAGCATTGCGCCTTTTTGGTATTGATATAGTTACAAGAAGGACCAAAACAACCAAATATTTTGTAGGGAACAGGTACTTTGAGATGCCCGAATTAAAGCTATTAGTTGATGCTGTCCAGTGTTCTAAATTTATTACACATAAAAAAAGCAGAGAACTCATAAAAAAGATTTCAGGCCTTGCAAGTAAACATCAGTCAAAACTTTTAAAAAGACAGGTGTATGTGGCAAATCGGGTAAAGACGATGAATGAAAGCATCTATTACAATGTAGATAGAATATATCTAGCCATTGCACAAAACAGACAGATTTCATTTCGATATTTTCGCTACACTGTTGATAAGAAAAGAGAATTTCGCAAAGAAGGTAAAAGATACATAACAAGTCCATATGCCCTGTCATGGGATAACGAAAACTATTACCTCATAACATTTTCAGAAAAATATCAAAACTTTACTCATTATCGGGTGGATAAAATGAATGATATACAGATAACAAGGCTCCCAAGAATAAAACTACCTGATGATGTAGAATTTAATGCTGCTGAGTATTCGAAAAAAGTCTTTTACATGTTCGGAGGAGAAGAACAGACCGTGATGCTTAAGTTTGAAAATCCACTTGTAAATGTGGTGATAGATCGCTTTGGGAAAGATGTATTTTTAATGAAAGTTGATGAAGAAAGTTTTGTCATGAGATCAAAAGTAGTAGTAAGTCCAACATTCTTTTCATGGGTATTTCAATTTGGCGATAAAGTTAAGATATTATACCCGGATAGAGTTGCTGAAGAATACAATCGACATTTGAGAGAAATACAAAACCTTTACGAGTGAATTGTATAACTCCGTCGAATGGTGGGACTTGACACAAGATTCACAAATAAAGAAGGAAATTCAGCCTCTTCGTAGAATACATAGTAATAAAGAACTATATTTGTATATACCAATGCACTACTGTATGAATCGTTTGATCTATGCCGTGTTAATTTAACAGAATTTGCAATACATTTGGGAAATAAGGAGGGATGTGATTCGAAGAACACTGTAACTAGTTCATGGAAAGGAGGTCAATAATTTCTTAATTACAAACAAAAAAATGGCCCCGCTGATACGGAGCCAAAGAAAAAAAGTAACACGATTTATTCTATCATGAACTTCGGAATTTAACAATCGAAAAATTGCATTTCTTAATATGAAAGAATATGAAAGGAGAATTTATTTTGGTAAACAGAAAAGTCAGATACTGGATAAGCCTTATAGTAGTTCTCACTTTCTTAATAGGGCTTTTAATCCCTACGGCCGCCATAGGCACTGAATCTATTGGGCTAAGGGATATAAGCGAACATTGGGCAAAAGATAAAATAATAAAATGGGTTGAAAAAGGTCTTGTCAGCGG
>CAYMGK010000115.1:5252-6392 GCA_964389965.1 uncultured Clostridia bacterium
AGCGGATATCCTGATAGGACGTTCAGACCGGACAGGAGCATAATAAGGGCCGAATTCATGGCACTTGTGAATAGGGCTTTTGGTTTCGGCGAAAAAACTGATATAGTATTTTCCGATGTAGATGAGGAGGATTGGTTCTATGAAGAAATAGCTAAAGCAGTTAAGGCAGGTTATATATCAGGATATGAAGATGGCACAGTAAAACCGAACCAGGAAATAAGTCGTCAAGAAGCCGCAGTGGCACTTTGCAGGGCCTTAAACCTTGATATAGATATAGTAGAAAACAGTGTGAAATTCACAGATGAAGACGGCATACCCGCCTGGAGCAAACCCTACATATATACCTTGGTAGCCAAAGGCTACATGGCAGGATATCCTGATGGGAGTTTCAGGGCAGAAAGACAAATAACAAGAGCGGAAACAGTTACACTTTTGGATAGAGCCTTGGAGGCTATCAGGGTAATTTATGATGAAGCAGGAATATACGGCCCAGAAGAAGGTATTGAAACAATCTCACAAGATGTTGCCATAGATGTTCCAGATGTGACCCTAAGAAATATGGTCATAGAAGGGGACTTATATTTAAATGAAGGTATTGGTGAAGGAGATGTAATCCTAGACAATATCACTGTTGAAGGAACAACTATCATAAGTGGTGGTGGAAAAGACAGTATCTACCTAATTGACTTTGCTTGTGAAGAAGTCATAGTAAGTAAAGCTGATGGTAAGATCAGAATAGTTGCATCAGATTCTACAAAGGTAAAAGAACTTAAACTAGAATCCGGTGCACATGTAGTAGGTGAAGGTATTGAAACTATATCTGTATTGATAGCCGAAGAAGATATAATTCTAGATGGAGACTTTGAAAATGTCATTGTAGACTCCAAAGTCAAAGTAGAAGTTTCAAAAGACACTACAATCGGAAACCTGGAAATAAACGAAAAAGCCGAAATAGACCTAGCCAAAGGAGCAACCATTAAAGACCTAACAATAGATGCAGCAGCTACTATAACCGGCAAAGGCACCATAAAGATGGCCAAAATAAATGCCGATGGTGCAAAACTAGAAACAGAACCAGAAAAATACAAACTCGCCAAAGACATAACCGCCACAATCGCCGGCAAAGAAGTAACGGAAACA
>CAYMGK010000116.1:0-3385 GCA_964389965.1 uncultured Clostridia bacterium
CCCCTTTGCCCCTAGCCAATTCAATGCCGGAGAAATTCTGCCTGCCCGGGACAATAAAGGAGCGGTCAGATTGTTGGACTTCGGTTCGTTGCCTTTAGGCCAAGACATAAAAGATTTTCATCAGGAAAAGCTCACAGAAAGGGCCAGAGCAGAAGGAAGAAATGTGAATTTCCAAATGCTTGTAGATGATATATACGCTATATCCAAAGGTGAACTTGTAGGAAGACCAGATACCAAGGCCCGAATATAATCTAAGATGAAAGTCTGCTATTACCCCTAGGCTAGTTTTTCAAAAAGGAGGTAAATAGATGAGCAAAATCACAAAGATAGTTGCATCAAAAGGGCTTACAGGATTTTATTTTGATGACCAAATGGCAATTAAAAAAGGTGCAAAACAGGATGGATTTAGAAAGATAAGACAACCGGGAGAATCTATTTCTGTCATGATATTAAGCGATAATGCCAAGATGGCCTATGGGGATTGTGCAGCAGTTCAATATTCAGGGGCCGGTGGTCGTGATCCTTTATTTTTGGCAGAGGACTTTATTAACACTATAAATGAAGAAATCACATCTTTATTAATTGGCCAAGAGCTGGATAGTTTTAAAAGACTAGCAGAAAAAGTCGATACATACCGGATTAATGGTAAACCCATCCATACAGCCCTACGCTACGGCATAACTCAAGCCCTCCTTGACGCAGTGGCTTTAGCTAAGGGAAAAACAAGGACAGAAGTCATCGCACAGGAATACGGACTCAACATAAATCTAGAACCCATTCCCATATTCGCCCAAACAGGGGACGATCGCTACGTAAACTTGGATAAGATGATTATAAAACAAGTTGATGTGTTGCCACATGCCCTTATAAATAATGTTTGGAAACTTGGCACACATGGTGAAAAATTAATTGAATATATTTATTTTATGAAAGACAGGATTAAGAAAAACGCCCCCCCACATTATAAACCAATATTCCACTTTGATGTTTATGGCACAATAGGGGAAATTTTCGAAAATAATGGGACTGCCTTGATTGACTATTTTGCAAGACTTGAACAGGCGGCGGCACCCTATGAATTGAGAATAGAAGGCCCCATAGATGCGGGCAGTAAGCAAAAGCAGATAACACAGATGAAAGCATTGAAAGAAGGCCTTAGTAATAGGAAGATTAAAGTAGAAATAGTTGCTGATGAATGGTGTAACACATTAGAAGATATAAGGGATTTTGCAGATGAAAGAGCGGCAGATATGATTCAAGTGAAGACACCGGATTTAGGAGGTATAAACAACACCATCGAAGCTGTTCTATACTGTAAACGAAAAGGTGTCAAAGCATATCAAGGCGGCACTTGTAACGAAACAGAGCGCTCAGCACAGATATGTGTGGACATTGCCCTTGCCACAAGGCCCGACCAGATACTTGCAAAACCCGGTATGGGTGTTGATGAAGGTATAATGATCACATACAATGAGATGAATAGGGTATTGGCATTATTAAAACAGGAGGTGTCATGAAAATTGCGTGAAATAAAAGTCCTTTCACCTACGGCTATTTTAGGCTACGGTTTCCCTGAAGAATCCTTCAAAAACGGTCTTACTAAAAAACCGGATATTATAGCAATAGATGCAGGCTCAACTGACCCAGGACCTTACTACCTGGGAGCAGGAGTTTCCTTTACAGACCGTGAAGGGGTGAAACGAGACCTAAAACATATACTGAAAGCCGGCAAAGAACTTGCCATACCTGTGTTAGTTGGTACTGCCGGCGGTTCTGGTGCAGATGTGCATTTAGCTTGGAATGAAGCCATAGTGAATGAGATTGCCCGTGAAGAAAATTTAAAACTAAAAGTGGCGGTAATAAAAGCCGAAATACCTAAAACAGAAGTTTTAAAAAGATTCAAAGAAGGGAAAATCAAACCACTTCCACCTGCCGGCCAACTTCGACAGGAAGATATAGAAAAGACCCCTCACATAGTGGCTCAAATGGGTGTAGAACCTATAATAGAAGCATTGAACAGTGATGTAGACTTGGTTTTGGCAGGGCGTGCCTATGATCCGACAGTTTTTGCGGCACCTTGCATTAAAGCAGGATTCCCCCAAGGACTTGCCCTTCACATGGGCAAGATATTAGAATGTGCCAGCATTGCCGCAGTGCCTGGAAGTGGCAGTGATTGTATGCTTGGCACACTAAGACCTGATCACTTCATCCTTGAAGCATTAAACCCTAAAAGGAAATGCACCATAACCTCAATAGCCGCACACACCCTTTATGAAAAAGAAAACCCCTACAAATTACAAGGCCCCGGTGGCATAATAGATCTTCAGCAAACTCAATTCACCCAAATAGACCATATGCGAGTTAAAGTCAGTGGAAGTGAGTTCATACCCGCAAAAGAATATACAATAAAATTAGAAGGTGCAAAAAAAACCGGATATCGCACTATTTCCATAGCTGGAACTCGTGACCCAATTATGATAAGACAAATAGATGAAATCCTGGAAGAAGTAAGGCACATGGTTAAGGACAACTTTTCCAATATAAGCAGTGATGAGTACCAAGTCCTCTTTGCCATCTACGGCAAAGACGGTGTTATGGGAAGTTTGGAGCCAAAAGAGAATGCACCCACACATGAATTGGGCATTATCATAGAAGCTATAGCCAGGACACAAGAACTTGCCAACACCATCTGCAGCTTTACCCGCTCAAGCCTGCTTCACTACGGGTATCCCGGAAGAATAGCCACTGCAGGCAACTTGGCCCTTCGCTACTCACCATCGGACATCCCTGCAGGGGCGGTTTATGAGTTCAGCATCTACCATTTGCTTACAGTGGAAGATCCCAAAGAATACTTCCCCATTACGATCAAGACAATGAAAGGAAGTGGGTAGAATGGGTATTCCCATTACAGAATTAGCCGAAGTCATAAGAAGTAAAAACTCAGGTCCTTACGCACTTACAATGGATATTATCTTTAAAGACTCCAAAGTATACAAAAAAATAGTTGGAGAAAAGGCCATAAACCCCGGACTTATAAGCCGCATTTACAAAATCCCCGAAAAAGACATACTATCAATTATAAATTTTGACCCGGCAAAAGCCATAAAAATCAACATAAAAAGGCCTATTGTGGCAGGTGCCATAGGAGAAAGTGACGTATATGGTGCACAACAACACGCTCCACTGCTAAGTATCCAGTTGTAACGACTATAAAACTGCCTTTAGGGGAAGTTATCACAAATTTTGCCATACGGACTTTTTACAACAGAATTACTTCCATATTCACACAGGAACATTGGGATCATAAAATAGTTCCCCTTTTGTCGCCTGTGTCTTTTTTATTAATAGAAAGGGATTTAGAAACTTTCGTAGAATATATTAGAGA
>CAYMGK010000116.1:3395-5663 GCA_964389965.1 uncultured Clostridia bacterium
TGCCATACGGACTTTTTACAACAGAATTACTTCCATATTCACACAGGAACATTGTGGTTATAGGGGAAATTCCATCTTGTTCACCTATGTCTTTTTTATTAATAGAAAGGGATTTATAAACTTTCGTAGAATATATTAGAGATAGCTTTAAAGGTATAATTAAGAGCAATACGCCTTTGATAATATTAAATTCTTCTACAAAATGTGTGACCACAAGGAGGTTTTATATTGAAGATCTGTCAAAAGATCAAGTACTTTGCTTTAGGTATGATTATCACATTTGTGCTCAGTGTGATGGTGATACCGGCCGTAGCAGAAACAGTCCAAAAGCGGATTTCCGTTATAACAGGTGTAAATATCTTCCTAGATGACATCAAACTAAATCCGAAAGATGTGACAGGAAGACCAGTTGAGGTATTTATTTATGAAGGGACAACATATTTGCCGGTAAGAGCAGTGGCAGAAGCCGTAGGCAAAGCCGTCTCATGGGATGGTGAGACAATGTCAGTGTACCTTGGAAAACACAGCTTGGAAGAACCGGTGGTCATGTTACATGAATTGGATTATTTCAACAAAGAAGGATATGCGTTTAATCTAATATACAATGTAGAAGATAATTTAAAAAATACATATGTTGTGGGCATTGAAACAAGGAACGGAGAAAACAGTCAAACATACTACATAAATGACAAGTACCGCAAACTAAAGGGCAGGTATATTCTAGACTACGACTACCGGGATACAGATGTGGAAAGTGAACTTAAAATATATGGTGATGAAGAGCTCATATACACTTCACCTGTATTAACCGGAGGTGTCCGACCCATTGACATAGAAGTCGATATATCCGGAGTAAAAGAACTGAAGATAGAATCATCAAACCCCACATCCGCCATTTCCTATACAAGGACTTATTTAGTAAATACGGGGCTGTATCAATAAAGGACACCATGCACAATTTACAAACCAACCCCTCAAACAAATCCATCCTTATTTTTAGGCCCAAGTCACAGAATAACAGACCCGGCTTTAGTAGAAGTTGCCATAAGTCCCAATCTTATATTTGGAGTTGATCGAATGTTTATGACCGGTATTTCAGGGATTATACCCATATCAATTATTGCAGTGATTGTTTTTGTTGTTGCAATAATAATGTCAGCCAAAAATGAACATAATGAAGGAGGAGAAGATGTGATAAAAAATGTGTATGTATATTTAGTGTTATTTGCAACATTGATGATGGTTATAGGAGGCAGTGTGGCGGCATTTATGGCAGCAGCAGATATAATAACCCCAACACCCTACTATCAATCCTTCGATGATTATAAGAGAATGGAAATCGACAGAAAAGCCTATTCCGAAACAGAAATTGATATTGAAATACCTTCAGAAGAAGAATTACGGGAAAGATATGATAATATGTTGAAAAGAGAAGAAGAAAGGCAGCTTGCAAGGGCCAAAAACACCCTCATCAAGAGCTTCGGCTGGATAATAATCCCACTGCCCATCTTTATATTTTTTCAAAAAAAATTGGCAAAAAATAGCGTATAGAGAAATTACCAGCATAATAAAATACTATAAAACACAATATATATAATGAGTGCGTTAAGTGTCAAAGGAGGTATGCTCATGGCTGCCCGTCGTCGTAGCATCATGTCTGAGGACCTTAAATACGAACTTGCAAAGGAACTTGGTGTGGCTGATACGGTGGCGAAGAAAGGCTGGGGAGAAGTCTCCTCGAGAAACTGCGGAAACCTTGTTAGACTAGCTATAGAAAAGGCGGAAAAAGCATTGGCAGAAGAAAATGAGAGACTTCAGAAGTAGCAGCTCCTATGAACGCACGAAAACCGGGGCATAAACCGCCCCGGTTCCATATTAACAAACTACCCACCAGTTGAATATACTGAATGTATACCTTGATTCCGATGTTGAAAGTCCTGGGAGTTTTTACACTGGAATCATACCCTAATTTCCTGGTGGTGATTTCTTGAGATTACCTCTAATAGATTTCGGTAGTCGGATTTTAAAACGACAAAAGCCTTTATTGAAAGGCAGTGATGTGCGCCGCCTTCAGCAGACTCTAAAGCACCTAGGTTTATTCAAAACCCGAGTTGACGGAGTCTATGGCTACGAAACAGCCCAAGCTGTGAGGAGATTTCAAAGTGCTTTTAACATAAAACAAAAAAACACCGCAGACGAAACAGAATTTGAATTATTAAAAAAACTCATAAAATCCGGTATAAACAAATGGTATACAGTCCGGCGGGA
>CAYMGK010000116.1:5673-6340 GCA_964389965.1 uncultured Clostridia bacterium
GGATCATACCTATTCTGGCGACTCACCCATCCCCATCCCCATACAACTTGAAATAAGCAAAACTTGGCCCATTCCCAATATAATTTGGTTGAACTGTAGAACAGACAGACTAATACTGACAACTACAGACAGGATCCTAGCCTTAGACCTGCGATCAGGCCGTCAGCTTTGGAAGAGCAAGGAATTATCCCCAAAAGGACCACCGGCCATTTCTGAGGATTTGGCAATACTCCCTACAAATACTTTGCATATAATTGATCTATACTCCGGAAAAAGCCGACAAACTATTGACATAGGTACTTTCACATCATCTGTGGCAGCCGACAGTAAACGAATTTATGCCCCATCAAATGGAGACCTCTTTACATTAGACCATAGTGGTAGCGCACTTTGGAAGTATGAGACCTCAGGGGCCTACGCCACTACCCCCACATTGGGGTATGACCTCATATATTTCGCATCATATGACAGGCATGTCTATTGTTTAGATAGGAAAGGCGAACTCCGGTGGAAGACTAAAACACCGGACATAATCAAAACACCCCTTGCCCTTAGAGATAGCATGCTTTTCGCACTCTCCCAAGATGCTTGGATTTCTGCCTTAAATCCACTGACAGGAAGGACAATCTGGCGAAAGAAACTTTTTGAAGCTGATGCCTACATGCCG
>CAYMGK010000117.1:0-6299 GCA_964389965.1 uncultured Clostridia bacterium
GCCATCTCCATAGACTTTGGCCCCCAATGGGATTACCTTAGGATCAACTGCGACCACACCTACCCTTGCCACTGTTCCAGTTGCAGTTCTGTTACCCGTGTGAGTATAGGCTGTGGCCATCATCTGTCGTTTTTCAGTATATGAGAAGTTCACACCTCCACGTGATGCCAACTGGACTGTGCCATTGCGCACAATTTGAGGTTTCGGAGCTTTGATTATTTTCGATTCAGTCG
This sequence comes from uncultured Clostridia bacterium, assembly GCA_964389965.1. Classification (GTDB taxonomy): domain Bacteria; phylum Bacillota; class Thermosediminibacteria; order Thermosediminibacterales; family Tepidanaerobacteraceae; genus DUNY01. The sequence continues at coordinate 234 of CAYMGK010000117.1, forward strand.
TTGTGGAAACAACTTTTCCATCTTCAAGTGTTTCAATTGTTTTTATTTCTTCCTGGCCTTCTTCACCCTTTTGGACAACCTTTTTTTCACCTAAGGGAAGGTCAAAATCCTTTCTTGATATTGTTTCATACGGTATTGCCCTAATTTCTGTTGTAACTCTTTGATTAACCCGTGTTACGATTATTTGCTTGGACCTAGATATGTAGTCATAAAGAGCCGGCTCAGTCTTGTCACTTTCCCTAAGTTCAATCTTAGCCTGTGCCAAAAGATTGACAACTGTATTAGGTTGTGTTTTAATTGTAATTTGTTTTCCGTCTACGGATATATTTACTGGAAAGGCTCTTTTGATGGTTATCTGCATGTCTTTTTCAAGTTTAGCTTCAGGACCTGGGATAACCACATCCTCCGAATCTAAAACAATATCACGGCTTTCTAGTAATTCCCCTACAGTTTTAGCAAAAGTTGTAACTTTAAACGAACTATCCCCTTCCTTTATAGTCACCTCTTTTTCCAAAATAGTAAAGACAGCTACTCCTGTTGAAAGTAACATTACAAGCCCTAAGGCAATAGCCAAACGGGCTTTCAGCGAAAACACGAAATTCCCCCTTGTTAAAGGCTTTTTTGGTATTTCTAGATTCCTTTTTAAAAAACTATTTTTTCCATTTAATGCTGCTTTTTATATTATATATTACTTATATCAGAAATATACATAGGTTGTCAAACCTTGATTCGTTTCCAATGGCCCCGCTTAAATCGTAGAATCATCAATAATGCTTCTGTGGCAAATTGAACCACTGTTGCTATCCAAACATATAGTATTGATTTTTTAAATACAAATACCACTAGAAATATCAATGGCAGTCGGACAAGCCATGTGCCCACTAACCCTACTTTAAAAGTGCCTTTAGTATCTCCCGCCCCTCGCAATGCACCCCTTAAAGCCATGACGATTGCCATGGAAGGCTGTTCAAATGCGGCAATCTTAATACAGGCGGTTGCTGCATTCTCTACTTCTGCAACATTTGTAAAAACACTCATCAATTTACGGGGAAAAACGAAAAAAATCAGCCCGACCCCGCTCATCATTAGCAATGCATATTTAAGAGAAACCCAGGCGCTTTTTTCGGCCTCATTAAGGCGACGGGCACCAAGATTTTGTCCAACCAATGTTGAAGCAGCCACTGAAAAGCCAAATCCGGGCATGAATGACATGGATTCGGCACTTACGGCCACCTGGTGAGCAGCAAATGCCACAGTGCCAAGACGTGCAATCCAAATGGATGACAGTAGTCTGCTACCACTGTGGGACAATTCCTCAAAACAAGCAGGTAAACTGAGTTTTGAAAGTTGTTTTATTACAGCCAGGTTTAGTTTGAAAACCTGTTTTAGGTCCAACCTAATTATATCTTTCCCTAATCCTAAATAACCGAAAGTCACTAGGGCACCAAAAAACTGTGCCAATGCTGTTGCAAGTGCAGCACCCTGGACACCCATTTTAGGAAAACCAAAATGGCCAAAAATCAGTATATAATCAAAGACTATATTTATAGTATTTGCCACAAGGGCTGACATCATAGGAAGGCGTGTATTGCCGGCACCTCTGAGAGCAGCATTCATAACCATGGTAGGTATTAGAAATGTAATTCCCGCACTAATAATTTTCACATAAGTTATTCCCATAGAAATTACTTCGGGATCTTGCATTGCCCAAGTGAAAAAAGGTTTTGCCAAAAATATGTTCAGCACCGCTAATAATATACTCAAAATCCAAGAAATTAAAAAAGACTGTGCCGTAACCTCATTTGCTTTTTTCGGTTTTGTCGCACCTATAAAGCGTGCCACAAGGGCAGATGTACCTATACCAATTGCCGATACTATATGCACTAATGCAAAACCTAGTTGTGAACCAAACCCTACAGCACTAAGAGCTTCGGCGCTCAACCTCCCCACCATAGCAGTATCTATCATCCATACAGCCGTATGGAGCACATTTTCTAAAATTGCCGGCAAGGCCAATTCTATTACTGTGTGTCGAAGCGGTTTTTTTATTTCAACAGTGCTACCGAATACATCCATATTATGTGCCTCATTTATAATAAGATTTTTTATCATGGTCTATAAACTATTATACATGAAGATCCCCCTTTTGAACACCACTTCATTTTCCATGACAAAAACCGCCCATTTCATTGGCGGTTTTTGCAATCAATGTAATATCCCATGACTCAGTAACTTAGGTGCCTAAAACCAATTATATAACTTTTGCTATTGAATACGCCTCTTGGATTGCATCTATAAATTTTCGGGGACTGACACAATCACCTATTTTGTAAATCTCACCAATTTCATTTTCCAATTCATCATAAAGATTGTCTTTAGCTTCTAGTCCTGTAGCAATAATCACGGTATCGGCATTTATGTTTTCAATGTTCCCTCTTGGATCTTCAGCAACAATTCCATCTTGAGTCACTTCTTTTAAATTCAAACTCGGCCTTGTCACAATGGTTTTTTGCTTTAGTTCTTCCAAAAGGGAATGTTTCGCCATATAAAGGACATCATGACCTATTTCCGGGAGCATATCTATCAAGGTTACATTTTTTACTCCCTTTTCTTTTAGAAACAATGCCATCTCGCAGCCGACCAATCCTGCTCCAACAATTACAATGTTTTTACCAACATCTTGGTAATTTGCTAGAAGGTCTGTTGCAATAACAACATTTTTTCTGTCAATCCCCGGAACCTTCGGTAAAGTAGGTGTTGAACCAGTGCAAATAACAACAGCATCTGGTTTAAAGTATAATACAGATTCCGGTGTGGCCGTAGTGCCTAATTTTATTGTTACATCAGATTTTTTCAATTGTCTTTTAAGCCATTTAAAGTAATCATCGGTTCCTTTTTTATAAGCTGGCACCGCCGCTTCCAAGAGATGCCCTCCTAATTTATCCCTTTTTTCTAATAATGTTACCTTGTGACCTCTTTCGGATAAATATTTTGATACCGACATACCACCAGGCCCACCACCTACTACTAGCACTTTCTTGGGTTTGCTTACTCGGGGTAACTGCCCTTCGTATTCACGGCCATATCTAGGATTCACAGTGCAAGCAGAATACTTGGCAAATAATAGCCTGTTCACACATTGCATGCAATGTATACAGGGAAGTATATCCTCATTTTTTCCTGCTTTAGCTTTTTGAGGCCAGAACGGATCAGTTAAAAATGATCGGGCCATTCCTATAAAATCTGTTTTCCCTTCTACAAGAAGTTTTTCGCAGTAGTCTAAATCAGTAAGCTTGCCATCTACAATGACGGGAATGTCAGTGGATTTTTTGATTTCATAAGCATAGTCTACAGAAACGCCTTCTTTCATATAAGTTGTGGGAATGAGTAAATTCATTGCATCATAGCTCCCCCGTCTCAAGTGTAGGGCATCAATCCCTAAAGGCTCGAGCTTCTTGATGATTTGTTTTGTTTCTTCAAGTTCACGGCCACCTGAAAACCCATGGTCTAAAGCCAAACCTACTATCATGGGAAAGTCATTTCCCACTTGAGAACGAACACTGTCTATACATTCCAAAAGGAACCTCATACGGTTTTCCAAACTTCCACCATATTCGTCCGTCCTATGATTCCAACAAGAGGAAAGAAACTGGTCCCCAAGGTATGCCAAAAAGTGAACATAAATGGCATCAAATCCAGATTGTTTAGCAAGGCCCGCAGCCCTACCGTAAGACTTTACAAGTTGGAATACTTCATCTTTAGTAAGTTCTCGAGTCATTATTTCGGGCATAGTTAAAAGAGGGATTTCCGAAGGGCCAATAGGTCTTTTCCCAGGAATTAGCTCATCAACTATTCTTCCTGAACCCGGGGAAAGTTCTATGGCTATTTTTGCACCAAACTGATGGACACTTTCTGTAAGTTCTGTGAAGTATTTAATTTCTCTTGATGAGTCAATTGTAGCATACCCATAAGTTATGGGGTAGGGGTCGATGTCCTTTTCCGCTTTCACATGTGTAGTAATGATGAGACCTACTCCACCCCTAGCCCTTTCCTTGTAATACTCAATATACCTTTCCGTGAATTTAGCATTATCACCTACGGAAAAATTTGTGGCTATCGGAGAAAGTACAATCCTGTTTCTAAGGTTGAGAGAACCTATGGAAGTAGGTTCAAATAGTTTTGGATAATTCATTCCTTGAAACCTCCTAGATAATTGATGTTTTTCAAGTATAATATATCCAATAAATATACACATGATTCTAGCATAGAAACCATTCCAACGAAACTTGTGGTAGCTTTTTAATAGTATTCTTTTATATTAATTACCGAGAACATGTATTCAATTAGTTGGTTTATTCCGAATACTGGTACTTTAGCAATGTTCTGCACATGGTATGAAAAAGGACCAAAGTTAGTACATTCAAAAACTATAGCCCCCGTATCGGGGTGCTCTCTCATATGTCTATAAGTCATCTCCTCTATGCATCCCTGAAGTACATTTCGATTTCCTTCATACTGATTTCCTATAAATAGTTTCGGAAAAGGCGAATCCTCAGGCATTCCGGTAACAGCTACTGGAATATCCTTTGATGACCAACCTACTTTATTGAAATGGCCTTCATTCATATATTCCGCACGTTCAGTGAAAATACCGATTTTCTTGTTTTTATTAATCATAGTCCTTATAAGAGGCACCAAAATTAGTGCCGAAGTAAAAACTGGTATATTTACAGCGGCAGTTAATTCACGTTGAAATGCCGCCAAAAATCCGCAGCTTGTGGTGATGGCTTTCACCCCTTCGGCCTCTAATTCTTTTGTCGCATCAATAAAAGGTGAAAGTAATTCTATATCGGGTTTTTCTCCCATGATCCGATCAGTGTGAGCATTTTTCACAACTTTATATCTGATGGGAAAGTCGTAGGTCTTGGCATTGCCGATATCCCCGGGAATACGAGGGAAGATTGTATCTAACATTAGTATTCCAATATCCTGACCATAGTTAGTATATCCTCCAGTAAGACGCATAAATAAAGCCTCCTCACTTGTATTTATTTTAATGGTTTAACAGTCTTTGCCTAGTTACTAGGAAAGGTCAGGTAAACCGGCGGATTTAAGAATTCTGTTTGCTAATTCATGGGTTCTAAAGGCATCTTCTGCATTAGTTAATGGCTGTGTATCAGTTTTAAGGCATTGAAAGAAATGTTCTATGGCGGCTCTCATGCCAAACTTATCTTCAATTTTAGCCCAGCCATTTGCAAGGGGTGTCATCTCAGTAGTACATGCCCCTTCACTATCAGTGACAGTTATTTTATCTGGTGCGCATACATATATACTTTTACCATGTCCGTGTAGTTCCATAGTTTCAATCCATTGTCCGGAGCCCCTATCGGCAACGAGTATCCCAATGGCCCCTGAAGAAAATTTTATCTGTGCTGTTGTAAGTATTTCGTAATACGGGTCGGTAAATTTCGAAAAGGCTTGCAATTTCTCGCATTCACCACAAAAGTATCTTAAAAGATCAATCATATGTATTGTGTTTTCGAGAATTGCCCTGTATTCAGAAGTAGGTCTGTTTTTTTGCGCAATTACGACATTTGGAACAAGTTTTTCATAGACTTTCTTTGCCTTTTTATACACCGGGGCAAATCTACGGTTGAAACAGATCATTAATTTTTTGCCAGTTTTAATTGAAGTCTCTACCATAACTTCAGATTCCTTTAATGTCATTGCTAAAGGTTTTTCACAGAAAACATCTATGCCTGCTTCGAGTAAGGGCACAACTTGCCCCACATGTACATGTTTTGGAGTCAAAACAAATGCACAATCCAATTTCAAATTGATAAGCTGTTGTAGGGTTTTAGCAGTTTTTTTCGCCCCGTAGCGTATTTGAGCTCTTTTTGCGTTTTTGGGGTTCTTTGACATTATACCGGTAATCTCCACATCTTCCATAGATGAAAGAATAGGCAAATGCGCAAGTTGTGCAATGGAACCCACACCAATTACACCCACTCTAAATCTTCTATTCAATTTGCTCACCATCTCCTTACACAAGTTTTTATAGTATTC